>JAJRRR010000443.1 GCA_024279285.1 Planctomycetota bacterium | reverse complement strand
CGGAACGCCAGCCCCTGAAGCCGCGTATAGCCCGGCACCAGCACCAGCTCATCCTCGGGCCGGATGAAGGGGCGGTTGTATTGACCTGACTCCGGGTCCAGCAGGTGCACTCCGGCCAGATCACACTGCCCGGCCCGAGCTGCCCGCAACCCCGCTGTACTGCCAACCCAGTGCGATTTAGTCTGAAGCCCCCGACGCTGCAAGTGGCTCAGCAGCACATCCAGCCCAATGCAATGGCTCCCTATGATCACCAAATCTGCCGGACGCAAATGACGACCCAACAGGTGAACCTCAACCGGTGTATCGGCTTCCACAATCTCCTCGTGTCGGGCGATGGTGACAAACCCATCGGCTCGGCTAAAGGTCGTCACGGAGCCGGAACCTGCTCCCATGGGATAAGCGACCCACCGGCCCCGATCATCCTGGAACAAGCTCACCAGCACATACTCCGTGCGGCCCACGACGGAGTTGATTTTTACGGCCATTTGGGCCTGGATACGCGATCGTGGCGGAAGGGCTCGGCCTCCCAGTCGGGCAATCACCGGAGCAACGAACTCATGAAAGGTGAACACGGCGGAAGTGGGAAAACCGGGCAGGATGACCACGGGTTTTTGTCCATGAGCGGCCAGACAGATAGGTTTTCCGGGCTTGAGGGCCACGCCGTGGGCCAGGATGCCTGGACGGACCATCTGCTGCACCACCCGATAGCACAGATCCCCGGCTCCTTTGCTGGTGCCTCCGGAGAGCACTACCACATCGGCCCCTTGCAGCGCCTGGTCCAACACTTGCCGAAGCCGGTCTTCTTGATCCTGGACCACGCCCAGCACCCAAGGCTGGGCCCCAAGCTCGCGAACGGCATCGGCCAGGATTCGGGCATTGGAGTCATAAACTAGAGCCGGTTGCATGGTTTCTCCTGGCTGGATGAGTTCATCTCCGGTGGAGATGATGGCCACGCGCACACGGCGCCACACCCAGACGCGTGGCAGTCCAATGGCAGCCAGCACGCCGGTTTCGCGGCTGGTGAGTTCTTGTCCGGCTCGCAGCACCACTTCTCCCCGACCAATGTCGGTACCGGCAAAACTCACTCCCGAACCTGGGCCCACCGCCCGATAGACCACTAGCGTCTGGTCCTCCACTTCGGTGTGTTCCACCATCACCACGGCATCGGCTCCTCGGGGCATCATCCCGCCGGTGGCGATGGCCATGGCTTGACCGGGTCGGATGGTGTGCTTGGGCTGTCGGCCTGGGGTGATGACTTCCCGGAGGAGGGTAAGTCGTTTGGGCTCCTGCTCGCTTGCCCCAAAGGTGTCTTCGGCCCGAACCGCAAAACCATCAAAATTGGACCGATCAAAAGACGGCACATCCACCGGGGCCGAGACATCGCGGCTGAGCACCCGGCCCAACGCATCCCCCAACTCCACCTCCTCTTCGCCCAAAGGACGCAAGTCCAACGCGGCTTCAAAACGCCTTTGGGCTTCGTCCCGGGAAATGACTTCCAAAAACTGCTCTTGGCGCTGCATCGTTTCAATGGTCCCAAACCGAGTCGTAAAGAAACACTTCCACGGTAGCTCCCGGCGGGTAGCCTTCGGAATCCTCAGGAACGATCACAAACCCATCTGCTTCCGTGGTGGAAGAAAGCACCGAAGCTCCGCTGACGGCCACCGGCATCACTTGGCCCTCGGGAGTGATTTTCACTCGGGCATAATCAGTGCGACCGACTTGGGAAACCAGTTTTCGGGCCAGGGGGAAGCGACGGCTCCGATAGGGCCACTGCCCAGGAAGCCCCCCTAAGCGACGAATGGCTCGGGCGGCAAAAAAATCATAAGCACACAAGCACGAAACCGGATTGCCCGGCAGCAAAAACACCAAGCTGGAACCTATGCGACCCATCCCGGCAGGACTGCTGGGACGCATGGCCAGCCCGTGTATGGCCAATTCGCCCAACTGGGCTACTAGCCGGGGAGCAATGTCCTCTTGGCCCACACTGGAACCGCCTGAGACGAGTACCACATCTGCCTCCCCCTCTTGCAGCTCTTGGCGCAGGAGGTCTTCACGATCGGGGAGCATTTTTCTCACGATCACTTGGGCCTGATCGCGCTTTAGAAGAGCATGGAGCATGGGCCCATTGGCGTCGTAGATGGCAAAAGGTCCTTTGGGCCTGCCGGCCGGAACCACCTCGTTGCCTGTGATGAGTACCTTGACCTTGACGGGACGCACCACCTCCACCAACGCAATGCCCAGGGAGCTTAGCACGCCCAGGTCTTGGGGACGGAGGCGGCGTGGGGGTTGGAGTACCACTTGGCCTTGGCGGATGTCTTCGCCGGGCTTGCCCACATTCTTCTCCGGTGGCACTTCGCCCAAAGCCAACAGTTTGTCTTGTTCCCACTGGCACTGTTCCACCGGCAAAACAGCGTTGGCTCCCTGGGGCATGGGCGCTCCGGTCATGATGCGCACCGCTTGGCCAGGACCCACCTCACCGGAAAAGGGACGCCCCGGAAGCGATTCGCCCAGAATGCGGAACTCCAGCGGGTTGTAGGCACTGGCCCCTTGGGTCTCCTCCCCTCGAAGGGCAAACCCGTCCATCATCGCCCGGGCAAACCCAGGCACCGAAAGGGGGCTGGTGATGGGTTGAGCCAACACACGCCCGCTGGCTTCCTCCAAAGGGAGCGTGATCGGGGGCAAAGGCCCAGTGTGTTCGTCTATCCACCGCCAGGCTTCTTCTACCCGATGGCGGCGTGCAAAACCCTTCATGCGAACATCCGAGGGATTGGTTCCTGCACCGGACATGACAATGCCCCAAATCGGTGTCGTTTTCCCACTCAAACTGTTTCCTCTAAGTAAACCAATTCTGAACCAGAAAAAAAGAAGCCCCAGGCCGGATACGCCTCCGGAGGGGGGCTTTGGTATCTTCGTCTTCACAGCCCGGAGCTTTTTGGTTTCTTTGAACCCTGATGGTCATTGGCGTTGCCAAGCCGCACTGGGGGCCTAAAATAGGTAGTGGTCCCTGTGAGGGCCGCGCGTGGAGGGTATCCGAATTGGTGAGGAGCCTGACTCGAAATCAGGTGCCGGCTCTGCCGGTTGCGGGTTCGAGTCCCGTGCCCTCCGCCTTGGGAAATTGCCGGCCAGGGACGGCAAAAAGCCTGGTCGGTCTCTTTGTGCGCGGAGCGGGAAGTGGGAACACTTTGGACAGGAAGCCAGTTTTGCCGATCTAGAGCTTATCCGAAAATCAGAGGGGTACTCGGCAATTTTGAGGGTTGGAGGATTGTTCGGATAGGTTCTTGGTTTGGGATCTAGAAATCCTGGTTTTGCAATCTTGGATTTGATTCGCCCGGGCTTTGCAGGGTTCTTTTTTAGAGCTTGGTTTCTCGAGGCAGTTGGCAGAAAGGTCCGGCACAAGGAAAGTGTCTTAGAACCCCTCCGAGAAATGCCCAAATCCCACAATTGCCAAGTGCTGTCTGATTTTTCGGATAGATTGTTAATCACCCGGTTTGTTGAGCTAAGAGCATTCCAGGGAGGGAAAATCTCCTCAAGTGAGCGTGGAACCGAATCTCTTGGTTTGCTTTAATCACAAGGCGCATTGGGTTTGCTGGGACCAAGGCTCCAGGTGGAAGCGACCCCTGTCAGGAGGGTGGCATGCGGACCGTTCCTTTGCGGCAGTTGGCTCATGCGCGAAGCGGGGACAAAGGCAACCATGCCAATGTGGTCGTGGTGGCGTGGAATGCATCTGCCTATGAGCACTTGCGTTCTCATCTGACTGAGCAACGAGTGGCGGAGTTTTTTCGGGCTCTGGGACCTTCACGGGTGAAGCGTTTTGAGGTGCCGCGGGTTTGGGCTTTGAACTTTGTGTTGTACGATGTTCTGGACGGTGGAGCTTCCCGAAGCTTGCGAGTGGACTCCCAGGGAAAGCTGCTGGGCGAAGCCATCCTGGAGCTGCTTGTGCCTGCCCCTTCACAATCCGATCAACGGTGAGATCATGAGTTTTGAACTTCTGCGTCTCCATGTTCATCAGCAAGCCGGCACCATCATTCTCAATCGGCCGGAGAAACGAAACGCCCTGAATCGCCAACTGTTACGCGAGCTTCAGCAAGCGTTGGAAGATTTTCATCTTCAGCGTAGCGTTCGGGCGGTGATCTTGACCGGAGCCGGCTCGGCCTTTTGTGCCGGAATGGACCTGCACGAGATGCTCCAGACTGCCGAGGCCGAGAACGCCTATGAACTATGGCACCAAGATGCGGAGCTTTATCGGCAGTTGTTGGAGCAGATGTTGCGTTTTCCCAAGCCGTTGATTGCTGCCGTCAACGGTCCGGCGGTGGCTGGCGGGGCCGGGTTGGTGCTGGGCTGTGATGTGGTGCTGGCCAGCCAAGAAGCGAAATTTGGCCTGCCGGAGCCGTTGCGAGGGCTGGTGGCCGGGATGGTCACCCCTTTGCTGGTGTTTCGTATCGGAGGAGGTCAAGCTGCCCGATTGTTGCTCACCTGCCAACTGCTTTCGGCCCAAGAGGCTCTCGCCCGGGGAGTGTTTCATGAATTGGTTCCAGGTGAGAAGCTTTGGGCTCGGGCAGTGGAGGTGGCCCAAGCCTGTGCCCAAGGAGCCCCTGAAGCTTTGCAACTTACCCGAAAAATGCTCTACGAAACCGTCGGCCAGGAACTGTTCACGCTTCTGTCGGCCGGAGCTGCGGCCAGCGCCACAGCCCGAACTACCGAAGCCGCCCAGGAAGGATTGAAAGCCTTCGCCGAAAAACGCCCTCCACAGTGGCCTTGAGGGGCGTCTTTGTCCGGGGCTCCGCGCTTGGGAAAGAGTCGGTGATGGTCGTCATTCCGGTGTTGGACCTTTCGGGGCAAAAGGCCGTGCGTGCCCGGGGCGGAAAACGCTCCGAATATCGCCCCCTGGAGCCGGTCTCCTCCCCGGAACATCTGGCCAGATGGTTTGCTCAGCATTGGGGATTTCGGCACCTGTATGTGGCCGACCTGGATGCCATTGAGCAAGGTCGGCGTCACTGGGATCTTTACCGGCGGTTGGGTCAATTCACCCAGCAGCTTTGGCTGGACCTTGGGATTCGCCATGCCGCCGAGGTCCGCCAAGCTGGGGAAGAACTGGCTGGTGCGGATTGCTCCGTTTTTCTGATCCTGGCCCTGGAAACGCTCCAAGGACCGCAAGAACTGGAGGCTTTGGAACCTTGGCCACGGGGAGAGCTGGTTTTTAGTTTGGACCTGAAAGACGGGCGTCCGTTGGGCCAGGAAAGGTGGCCTCAAAATGCTGCAAGGATTGTTGAGCTGGTGGCCAAGTCGGGTTTGGAGTGGGTCATTTTGTTGGATTTGGTCGATGTGGGCCAGGGAGACGGGGTGAGCACATTAAAGCTGTGGCAGGAGCTGAAGTCCCAAGAGCCCAAGCTCCGTTGGGTCCTGGGCGGAGGTGTGCGCGGCCTGGAAGACTTGAAGCACCTGGAACAACAAGGAGTCCAAGCTGTGCTGGTGGCCTCGGCCCTGCATCAAGGGCTCCTGAACCCTCAGCAACTGCGTGGCCGAGGCTGGTGCGGGTAAGAAGTTTATTCCTCAAAGTCGTCTTCTACGCTTTGTTTTTTATAGATGGGCGAGTAGCGGTAATAGACTTCCAGAGTCATGCAGCTCATAGCGGTGCAGTAGTGGCGACCTCCGGCTTGAACGGCGTGTCCGCCAGGGAAGTACCAACTGCCTTTTTCTGGGCCGTTTTGCACTTGGGTTTTGACCAGCCAAGGCCGCATTTTGCTGTTCCAGCGTTGCCAGTGGTCGCCTCCGTAGTGGTGCAAGACTTGGGCGGCGTAGTAGTAGAAGTAAGGGTTGTTTCTTTGTCGTTCCTGCTGTTGCAAGAGGAACTCCACGCCTCTTTGCAGGGCAGGCTCGTCGTGTTTCCAGCCCATGTACATCCGACAAAGCAGTCCCACGGCTGTGGTGGCCGGTCCTCGTCCGGGACCGGTGTAGCCGTAAAAAGCTCCTGATCCGGTCTGAACGGAGTCCAAGAAGAACTTGGCCCCTTGCACGGTTCGCGGAGGGATGGCCAAGTAGGCCATATGACCACTTTTCAGGGCCATGAGTTGCCAGCCTACCACAGAAGTGTCGCCGGGCTGTCGGGGGTTGTAGCGCCATCCGCCCCCGTTGGGGTCTTGGGCGTAAGCGATGAAATTGATCGTGGCCTGGGCAAAGGGGCGCAGGGTTTTGTCGCGTGTCATGGCATAGGCTTCGCACAACGCGATGGCACAGATGCCGTGGGAGTACATATTTCCCCCGGGCTCGTGGAGGCTTCCGGTTCGGGGGTTGATGCGGGACATGAGGAATCGCAACCCTCGGAGAACCACTTTTTTGTATTTGCCCTGTTTGTGAGTGTGCCCGGCTCCCAGGAAAGCCATCAGGGCAAGGCCGGTAGCACCATTGTAAGCATTTCGCAGGTTGCCCACATTGCGGGCCCGAGGCCCCGCCGCCAAGGAGTGATCAAAGCTCCAAGCGCCGTTGGGGAGTTGGTGTCGGGCCAGCCATTCCAGGGCCATGGCCACGGCTCGTTCGGTGTCGGCCCCGCCACCGTGGGCGATGAGCATTTGGCGTCGGGCGGCGGCGTTGGAGCGCCCCCCAAGTCCGGTTCCTTCGGAGGCGGCTCCTAAGCGATCTGTCAGATTGTCGGCAAAAATCTCGATAGTCCCAAAATCGCTCAGCTTGGCGTCAAACTCAGCTACCGACTCATCTTCCAAATTGGCCTGAATCTCCACTTGTTCGGATTCCATTTCAGCTTCCGGGGTGGGCTCTACGGCCTCGGTGATTTCAATTTGTTCTGTGGGCTGAGGGTCTTCAATTTCAATGTCGTCCAGCTCTTCCACCTGTTGGTCGGAGACCTCAAAAGCGGTAAGGGCAGCCTGGAAGGCATTTTTTTCAGGAAAAACGATCAAGGCCAAGATGATCAGGGCCAAAGCGTGCACCACCATGCTGACCAGCCAACTGGGGACCATGACCATCCATTGTCGCAGGGGCCGAGGGGGAGGGAGAGTTTCTTGCGGAGTTGCTGGGTGTTTGACAGCACCAGCAGTGCCCTTGGCCACAGCAGGTCGGGCGCGCACTGCCCGAGCCGGAGTTGGCGCAGGCTGGGTAGGCTTGGCCGGTTGTGGGGATTTTCTTCCGGCCGGAACCACAGAAGAAGAACTGGAATCACGAGTAGGCTGTTCAGCCATCGGACAAGCTCCCTGGACAGTTGAAGACCCGATGTCTCCACGACAGGAAAACTTAGCCCCTGTATTACACTAATTTATCGGTCCCAGGGAAGCTTGCCAAACGATTTTACCCAGTTCCCAATTCGCTATTCCGAACCGGTGAGCCGGATTATTCCCGTCTTTCGGACTTTCGGCTCCGAATCCGACGAAGCACTTCCCGTTCAATGCCGCGAAGCACTTCGTAGTCGCTAGGACGAGAGCTTTCCAGAGCCGGGCGCAAGGGGATAGGTACATCGTCCATCCGATACACTGTCCCGGCCACATTGATCCCGTACACCGCCGTGTGAAAGGCCACTGTGGCCGCTCGGGTGGTGGGAGTTTCTTGAGGATCCAGGGCGATGTAGGGGATTCGAGCCAAGTGTTCTCGGGCCCTTTGGCTGAAATTGGCCATCGGATCGCTGGCCACGATCAAGGCAGCGTCGGCTTCGCCTCGGGCCAGAATGTCGGTGGTGGTGTATTCCCCTGGGTTGAACCGCGGATAGCCTCGGGAAAGATTCACCCCAAACGGATAGCCTGTTCGCCACGACACGACATTGTCGGCTCCCGTGACATTCCCGTGCCCTCGGTTGGGCTTGCAGACAAATCGGGTGTGTT
>JAJRRR010000442.1 GCA_024279285.1 Planctomycetota bacterium | reverse complement strand
CGGCAGCTTGGGCACTCCAAGGCATAGACACTTGACAGATCAGTTGGACCCTGAATCAGACGAGGCGGACCGGTTTTGTTGGGCGTGCAATGCCCGATGCTCGGGAAAGTCGCGCCAGTAGCGTTTCAAAAGCGCCGGCACATCGGCGTCCACAATGTAGAGCTTGCCTCGGATGTGCTTGGTCTGGCCGGGCTCCAACCCTCCAATACGAAAGTCAGAGTGAATGCACACAATCACCCCTTGGAACAGCTCCTGGTAAGGTTGGAAAGCAATGGCCAGGATTTTTTTCTCATCGGCCGAAAAGCACCCGATCAGGCCGTTGCTGGGCACAATGGGACTCAAGGGCCGAGGGTTGACATCACTTCGCGGTACTCCCGGGGCACACCACACCTGGCCGGGCACATATCGGGCCCGAGTGGCCCAAGGCTCAAACGGCATTCGGGTCAGACGGCCATTTACGAAGATAAAACACTTGGGCAGATAGTCCTTCTGAGTGCGGCCGGTGAAGCGATCCACGCGCACACAAGGTTGGGCCCAATGGGCTAGGGAGATTTTGTTCGTGGGATTGTGAGCCCGAATGCGGAAAGTCACCTCGTCCACTCCGGCTTCAATGCGGTGATCTACCACCACGCCGTCTTTGAGCCGGCATTGCAGATGGAGCCAATGGCCTTGGGGATCGGCCTGCACCAGACGCGTGGTGTGCCCAATGGTGGTGTGTCGCCACAGCCGTTCGGTGGAGCCGGGACGGCAATAGGCTTCCATGTACCAGATGGGCACGAATCCCCCAGGCACCTGAGGGCCGGAGATTTTCAGCAGGTTGTTTTTCCATTCCAGTTTGAGTTTGGGGAGAGCTTGTTGAGCCAGGGTGCTTTGTCCGGCCCAAGTGACGACAGCCACCAGCCACAGCCAAAACACTCGTCGCATAGCCACCACCTTTGCGGAGCGGAAAACAAAAATCCCTTACCCAGATGCGCGTTTCTGGCCACAGGGGTAGGTTGCCCAGCAGGAGGCTTACTTGGGAGCCAGGCGGCACTCCAATCGGGCACCGTTTTGCTTGGGTGGCATTTCTATCTTGGCCACATCTTCCAGGCTTTCAATGACCCGTTGGAGCACGCGATGGCCTTCTTCCATGTGGGCTTTTTCGCGTCCGCGGAACTGGACGGTAAAGTGGACTTTGTCTTTGTGGGCCAGAAACTCCCGAGCCCGGTTGACTTTCACCTCGATGTCGTGAGGGGCGGTGCCGGGTCGGAGCCGGATTTCTTTGACTTTGGTGCGGTGGGCGTGGGCCTTGTGGAGCCGCTTTTTTTGTTCGTACTGGTACTTGCCGTAGTCCATGATCCGACACACGGGCGGATCGGCATCTGGGGCCACTTCCACAAGGTCCAGCCCGGCCTCATCGGCCAACCGCAAAGCCTCGCGGGTGGGCATAATGCCCAACTGCTTCCCATCCTCACCAATGACCCGAACCGGTGTAACACGAATTTGATGGTTGATTCTCAACCGGGCCGGTTCGTCCCGGCGCGATGAACGCTTGGCCAAAAACTTCACCCTCCCTGCTAGTGTCAAAATGGCGACAGGGAACCTTGGGTTCGCTCCCAAGCTGCCGCGCTGTTCATTTTATCGCCTCTGGCGGAAAGCAACACCAAGATTCCCAGCCAACCCGAGCAACCTGAAGGCATGCTTGCATCAAAATATGTGAAACATTGTACAGGGGGTCAAATGGTTTCCGGGGAATTTAGCCAGGATCAGTACAAATGGGCCTCACGGCGACCCAGCACTGCTGATGTCCCTTGGGGGCGGTGGCGCACTTCTCGGGTGCGTACTTCTTGCAGGAGCTGTTCGATGGCCTGTTTCAAGGGTCGGGGGCCCAGGTCCCCTTGCACCCGATCCCGAACGCTCACCGTCTCCTGCTCCTGATCCCGGCCGCCCACGATGAACATATAGGGAACTCGCTCCAGTTGGGCATCGCGGATTTTGGCCTGCAGCTTTTCGGCCCGAAAGTCCCCGTGCGCCCGAAGCCCCACCGCTTGAAGCTCCCGAAGCACCCGACGCCCATACTCCTCAAACTTCTGGCTCACGAT
>JAJRRR010000441.1 GCA_024279285.1 Planctomycetota bacterium | reverse complement strand
GTTGACCCCTGTGAGGATCTTGCGATCGGAGAACTCAATGCGTCGGCCTCGGGGGGTTGCAACGGCGTTAGCGGTTGTGGGCGGAATCGCGGGAGCGGTTTGGACGCTCTGGGCCACGGCTCCAGGGGTCCAATCCTCATCTCCTGTTTCCCAAGCGCGCCATCCGATCGTTTTTCGCACTGACCATCCATACGATCCCGACTGGATCCAAGTGCAGTGGATTCTCCGTACCAAGTGCTATGGATGCCATCGGCCCGGCACCGAGCAACCGGATTTTTCTACCTATGAACGACTGCTGTCGGCCCGATCCGAGGACGGTTCACCGATTGTAGTGCCTTTCGCTCCCGAGGAGTCTTTGTTGTGGGAATATGTGGCGTGGAACGCCACGGGAGATGCGGAATCGCCCTGGCCGGACACTCCGATGATGCCTCCGCAAATGGAGCATTGGCTCACAGCGGGGCAGTTGGCCGCCCTTGGCCGCTGGATTGCCCGAGGAGCCCGCAAGTGGCACTCCCCCCCACCTTCCACCGGCCCTCCCATGACCGAGTTGGATTTCCCCTCGGCCAAGCAGTGTGCGGTGTGCCATCCGCGTCAATACGAGCAATGGGCCCGATCCATGCACGCCTACGCCCAACACAGTCCGGTGATGGAAGCCTTCACTCACGCTTTGCTGGAGCGGACCTCTGGCACACTGGGCACCTTTTGCACGCGTTGCCACACGCCCTTGGGCACCGCCCTAGGCGAACCGGCCGCTGTGGCCAACCTTTACCGCTCTCGGCTTTCCATGGAGGGGGTCACCTGCGTGGTGTGTCATCGGGTACGCCAACGGCACTACAAAAGCAGTGGACGCCTGGCCATAGAGCCAGGGCAGGTGGTCGATGGGTGCGTGTATGGTCCTTTTGACGATCCGGTGTTTGTTTCCGGCGCGCACCGTTCCCAACAGCAGCCGTATTTGAAAACTTCCCAGTTCTGTGGCACCTGCCACGATGTAACTTCTCCCCAAGGGGTACGACTGGAAGAAGCCTTTAGCGAATGGCGCAATTCCCCGGCAGCGGCTCAGGGCATCACTTGCCAAAGCTGTCACATGGGTCCTGTGCCGGGAGTGCCTGTGCCGGAGGACCAGCGCCCCCTGGGTCGGGCTGCCCAAGTGCCAGGGGTGCCCCCGGAACGCCTCCCCTTGCGAAGGCTCTCGGACCATTCATTCGTCGGACCCGACTACTCTCTGCTGCCTGATACCGAATTCCCCCACAAACTGGACTGGATGTACGAAACCGATTACCGAAACCCGGATCAGCTCACGCCCTATCAAAAGAAAACTTTAGAAAATCTGAGACTGCGCAACAGAAAGGATTTAGAAATTGCCCGACGGCTTAGACTTCAATTGCTCAAAAACTCCGCTAAACTTCATTTGATATTGCCAAACCAGGTCCAGAAAGGAAAGACCGTGAAAATACGCGTTCGGGTACAAAGCCTAGTGGCAGGCCACAATTTGCCCACCGGCTTTACGGCGGAAAGGCAACTTTGGGTTCAGATTCGGGTGTGGGACGATCAGGGACAGGTGGTATTTCAATCTGGAGATTTAGACCCCAACGGCGATCTGCGAGACGAACATAGTTATTTTGTACAAACTGGCAAGTTGCCTTACGATCGCCAGTTGCTTAATTTTCAAAGCAAGTTTATCGTGCTCAGCGTGCGAGGAACCGAGCGCTCCGTGGTGCTTTCGGTCAATCGGGACTTGGGCCCTTTGAACATTTTGCGTCCAGCAGTGGGCTTGTCCCAAGCTCAGGGGCGCCCCATCACCTTCCGTGTGGCCAAAGCCAGCTTGCCTCCGTTGGGAACAAGGGAACACACCTACCGGTTTCATCTTCCTAAACGAAAAATTAACATGTTGCACATTCATGCTCGGCTGTGTTTTCGCCATTTGCCCCCGTCACTTTTTGATCACATTGGAATCCCTCATCTTAAGCACTTGCTTGAGATTGTGGTGATTGATGAAAAACAGGGTTTGGTAGCCATTGGGACAGACGCAAAAGTTTACGTCGATTTCCTACAGAAAGGCGTTTTGTCCAACTCCGGTTTTTCTGAATGAATCTGTTGAGATTTTGCGGATTTCATAAAGTGAAGTCCTGGTGGTCCGTGGGCTTCCGGGCAGCAGTTGCGGTTTTGGCACTTGCTTGGCGAGTGTCCACGAGTGAGGTTTGTGCTCAGCGGAGTTCCGAAGGAAACTTTCAGCTAAGCACTGCCAGTCCTTTTCCGTCCCCACCGGAAAGTCCGTCTGCGAGTTCCTTGCCCCCTTTGGATCAGGAGCGGCAATGGCACGGGGGAAGTTTTTTGTACGATCCTCCCCAGGATCCACGCCACTTGGGCTATGAACCGCTGGTGCCGTATGAGTATTTGCGGCTTCCCCCCGGGTGGCACAAGCCCCGACCTTGGACCTGGGGAGCCGAGTTTTTGGGCACCGACCCGGTGTTCCCTTCTCGGGGAAAGTGGTTTGGGTCCCAAGGCTATCACTGGGAAACCCGCATGGTGGTGTATGGCCTCTATCGGCTCTTGGGAATCGCTCTGGATACCTCTGCAGGACGGCAGGACCTGTTGGGCCATCAATTGCTCTTGGAACTGGATTGGCGTCTCACAGGCACAGAACGGGTGCATGTGCAAATGGTCCCCTTGGGCAACAAGCGCAGTGGCGGCTCCTACTATCGGTTCTCTGATCCGGAGGGCTATGTGGACAATGCCACAGCGGTGCCGGACCGCTATTGGGTGGAGCTGGAATTGGAAAGCGTGTTGGGCCACTGGCTTCAGGCTCCCAGGCTGCCTGCGGACTGGAATGTGGCCATGGGCCAAGTGCCAGTGTGGCTCCACAACGGTCTGCTGGTCAACGATGACATGCTGGGTGTGGTGGTGAGCAAAAACACTCTCATCCAGCCCCCCTGGAGCAATTTGAACCTCATGGCTTTTGCGTTTCTGGACGATGTGGACGCCCTGCCAGGCATTTCGGCCGATTTGTACGGCTTGCACTTGTCCATGGACTTGCATGGGCACTTTTGGGAGTTTTCCTACTTGCACTACAACCCGCGTCGGGTCGTGGGACGCAACGCCGACTATGTGGCCTGGAGCTACACGCACTTTTGGGGCCTGTGGACCATAACGGGCCGAGTGATGCTCAAAAACGGGGATCGCTTAGGGTCTGGTTCGGGCCAGCTTTACGCCGTGGAGTTGCTGCGCAAGGTTAAGCCTTCTGGCCCTTGGCTTGCCCGCTGGGGCGTGGACCAAATGGTGTGGTACGCCACAGGCATCCGCACCGTGGGGGGATGGAACTCTCCGGCCTCGGGCACCTTTGACCGCCTGACGCTCACTTTTGAGTTGGACCCACTGATCACTGTCCCGGCCGCCCCCGATGCCTCGGACACCTATGCGGTGGCCTTGGGCTGCATGATTCAAGGGCATCATCAGCACTGGGCCCTGATTCCCGAAGTGGCCTGGCAACAACCCCAGCATCGTCCGGTCTGGGGAGCCAGCATCACTTGGTGGTGCAAACTCGGGCGGCGGAGTTTTGTTCAGGTTCGGGGACTGTGGACCGGCAGTTCCCACGCTGCTCTGCGGCGCCGCGGAGTGCTGGTGGCCTGGTTCTGGCTCTTTTAGGCCGCAAGGCGAGAAACTTTTCCGGTCAGGCAATCTGCACAGCAGCCACAAGACGGGCAAAACATTGCTCCTAGCAGCAGACGATGGTTTCTTGTGGGCAGCAAGTTGGTGTTGAACTTGCGTGTGTCGGGTGCCCTCCACGGATGGCCGCCTTGCAGGGATGCTCCCTCCAGAGGCAAAGGTGGCCGGATGAGCATTCTTTATCTGAAGTGGCTACTGAGTCTGGGTCTTTTAATCGTGCTGAGCGTGGTGGGGGATGTGTTGGTGTATGAGAAGCGGGCACGCACTCGGACAGGTTTTTGAACCAACTCCCTGGGAACAAAGCACACCAAGAGCTGGGTTTTCGTCAAGAGAGGGTTTTGCCGGTGCCGATGGCTGTAAGGGAAAGTCGGTATGCGGCGCCCTGACAAGGGGCAAGTTGGGCAGCCTGCACGGTGGAAGGAGTTCCCTCGCATGCTCAAGCGTACAGTGCTCCTGATTGCAGTCGGCATGTTGCTGGTTTTGACTCCCCAGGCCTGGGCCCAAGGACCGGCCTATGGTCGTGCCTGGGGAGGCGTGAGCCGAAGTGTGGACTACGACCGCTTCTACCATTATCCCTACATCTTCTACCCTCAGAACTTCTGGGCACCCAGCTACTTCCGCAGTGCCGACCACCTCTACTGGCGCTATCCCCCGGAGATGCAAATCCCGGTCTATAACCGCCAGTGGTTCAACTACTATCCCGAGCCGCGCCGTTACCACCGCGGCCACCACTTCATTCTGGACACTTTCTAAGTCGGGCTCTGCGGCTGTTGTTGCAAGGCGGCTTGGCGTCTGGGCTTATGCCTTAAAAGCGGTATGCTTGTAGGGGATGGAGAAGAGGCGTTTTTCTTGCTCCAAACCTCTTTCCCGTCCCAGCCGCAGTGGATGGCGAAAGCTATCTTTCCAACAGGTTTTGGGCCAAGCACAATGGAACCAGGTCTTGGTCTGCGCCGTGCTGGTAGCAAGTCATGAAGCTAAGACGGGCGTTCACGCTGGTTGAGCTGTTGGTGGTCATTGCGATTATAGGCATTTTGATTGGCCTGCTGCTTTCGGCTGTGCAGATGGTGCGTGAGGCAGGCCGCCGGGCACAGTGTCAGAACAACCTGCGTCAATTGGGTCTGGCCGTCCAGCAACATCACGATCGCTATCGCCACTTGCCTACCTCCGGCACTTGGTGGAACGGCTCGGCCACTTGGGCCACGGCAGGCGATCCGGCCACCCAAGCCGTGTTTGACTTGCAACGGGACTTTTACGAAGGCCAGGGCTGCCCTCAAATGACCGCCGCTGGCACGCCCCGAATCGGGCGATTGCAAACCCTGGGCTGGGGATACCAAATCCTGCCCTTCCTGGAGCACCAGCAAATCTGGAATCCAGATGTCAGCTCCATCTCCGATCCAGTACAACGCAAAAAAGTGCGCATGCAGATCATCCGCACGGCTCGGTTGCCGGAGTTTGCCTGTCCTTCGCGTCGGGGGGGGGAGTTGCTGCTGCCCAATCAGAGCATGCCCACCGACTACGCCGCTAGCGACCCTCACCGGGGAAGCTTTGACGCAGCGCTGGTCAGTTGGATCTATCCGCCTTTGCCCCTGGGACAAATCACCGACGGAACCAGCAACACCATCCTGTTGGGCGAAAAGCGTCTCCCAGCTCACGGACTCGGATCGCTGCTGGCCGACGACAACGAGGGATATTGTGTCATGTGGGACTGGGACAATGTGCGGGCGTCGCGGCTGTATGACTATTCCAGCGGCAGCTACTATTTTCTCCCGCCCAAGCCGGACATCTGGAACCCTGAAGCACCCAACGGCAATTGGCGTTTCGGGGCAGCGCATCCGTCGGGATTTAATGTGGTCATGTGCGACGCCTCGGTGCGCATGCTCAGCTATTCCATCGCCGGTGAGGTGCTCATGCCCTTGTGTGTGCGAAACGACGGCCAGGCCGTAACTCCCCCATGACCAAACCGTTTCAACCCTCCAGAACTGATTGGCCAAAGTGGCTGGGAGCTCTGGGGCTCCTTGGCGGGATGGTGCTTGGTTGCCAAGGGGAAAAGCTGATCGCGCTGTGCGGCACGCTCCAACTGGGCACCCAAGTGCTCAGGGCCCAACAAACGCCCCAAGGCTACCAAGGCTACCGACTCCAATTCTGG
>JAJRRR010000440.1 GCA_024279285.1 Planctomycetota bacterium | reverse complement strand
TTGTTCGGCCTTGGGATAGGCGGCTGCCGACTCTCCAAAACAACTGCGCAGCATGTCCGTGTCAATCACGCCTGGGTTCAGGGCCACGCAGGCCATGCCCGAGGGGAGCTCCTGGGCCAGAGCCTGGCTCAACCCCTCTACGGCCCATTTGGTCGCACAATAAGGAGCCACTTCGGGCGAGGTGGTGCGTCCCCAAGTGGAGCTGAAGTTGACCACAACGCCCCGGCCCGCCTCCATCATGGCCGGAACAAAGTACCGAATGGTGTGAAAGATGCCTTTGATGTTAATATCAATCACTTGAGCGAACTCCTCCGGAGGTACTTCCCACAGCGGAGCGTTGCGATTGATCACCGCAGCGTTGTTTATCAAAAGCTCCGGAGGGCCGTGGGAACGCAGGACCTGCTTCGCCCAACGCTCCACCTGACGATCATCCGAAACATCAACCACATCCACGCGATGGGGAGTTCCCCAGTCTTGGGCTAGTTCGTGCACCAGCTTCTGGTTACGACCGCAGCCTACTATGGTGTGGCCCTGTTGAATGAATCCTTGAGCCATCGCACGGCCCAGCCCTCGGGTGCAACCGGTGATGACAATCAACATGGCTTTCCCTTTTGCCAAAACGGGTGAAGAAGGTGCTTCAAAACGCTGTTGTCAGAAGCCCATCTGGGTTTCTGGGCAAAGGGCAAAAAAGAACTGACCCAACAAAGGGTCAGCTCTTGGCAGCCAAGTTTGAAGAGGACTAACCGGCTTGAGCCGGATCAGTGTTTTCATCTGGCCAAGGGCCTTCGAGTTTTTGATAAGTAGGTGGGATTTGACGGCTGAACATCGGATCATCATAAGGCGGGTTCCAGCCCGGCACATGACGCGGAGCTTGACGCCGGTGGGACATTTCTTCCCACATGCGAGCGTATTCCGGTCCGCTTTCCACCACGGTGATCTGATCGGTGCCTTCCTGGCGTCGGACTTCAAACACTTTGCCTTGGCGGTAGCTTTGGGCACCCAGCACGATGGTCACCAAGGCTGCCGCACCCAGGTCGGGCGGATTGTTGCAAGCCGAAGGATCACCTTTTTGCACCGCTTGGACGAAGTTTTCCCAGTGGGCCAGCGTTTCATTCTTGACCCGAGGGGTGCTGATGTGCTGGGCTTTTTTGCGATAAGGACGGGGCACCACCTGCGGTCGCTCCGGCAAGAACTCAAAACCCTCGGCAGTGTCAAACGACAAAGTGCCATAGAAGCCACGGATGCACCGCTCAATGGAGTGGTTGTTGCACATCGTGGCCGTGATGACGATTTGCAATCCTTCGTCGTAGTCGGCGATGATGGTGGCCGTGTCCGGCACATCCCGGCCGTCGTACTCCAGAAATATCCCGCCTCCGCCAACCACCCGGCGCGGATAGCGCACTCCGATGGCCACCAGCAGTTGGGTCAAGCGGTGCACAAACAGATCAGTAAACAACCCCGAGCCAAACGGCCAATAGCACCGCCACTGGGCAAATTTGGCCCGATCAAAGGGCATCTTGGGAGCCAACCCCCACTGGTGGCCCAAGAACATGTCCCAATCAATGTTCTTGGGAGTCATGTCCTTGCTAAGCGGATAGTAGCGCCACTGGCCCATCCTGCTGTTGCGGTAGTAGTGGTTTTGGGCCTGAATGACCTTGCCGATTCCCCCGGCTCGGATGAACTCGTTGGCTTTTTTCCATCGTGGATCGCTAGTGCTTTGCACGCCCACTTGCATCACTTGACCGGTTTCGCGCCACACGCGCACTACATCCAGAGCCTCCTGGATGTGCTTGGTCATGGGCTTTTCGCAATAGACGGCTTTTCCGGCCTGAAGGGCCTCTATGGTCATCTTGGCGTGCCAGTGGTCGGGCGTGGCCACCACGACGATGTCAATGTCTTTGTCGTTGATGATGTCGCGGTAATCGCCGGTTTTGTACACTTCCACACCGCAGCGTTGTTTGATTCGCTGGGCGGTTTGTTCCCGATAGCGATTGAACACATCGCACACGGCGGCCGGTTCAATGTTGACCCCGTTTTGCATAAGGGTGATGACCGAATTGATGTGGGCTTGGCAGCGACCACCCACGCCCAGGAATCCCACACGCAGTCGCTCGTTGGCCCGATAGGCTGCCGCATGCACTTTGGCCGTTACCAACCCGGCGGCAGCAGCACCTGCGGCCGTGCTCTTGATGAATTGACGACGCGAAACCGGCGACTTTTTCTGCATGTTTTGCACTCCTTCTTGCTTCTTGGAAAAAAACCAACGGCGACTTTTCTACTTGGCTCCAGCGCACTTTAGGAAGCGCGCTTTAGAGTTTCAGGGGTTGCCGTGCACAGCACAACTGCCATTTTAGTAAGAACAGGGCAAATTTTCATCCCCAGCTCCTGAGTTGGCAAGGACTTTTGGTGTGAGTGCCCCTTTTGGCGATCGGCTGGCTGAGGCGGTGCGCAGGTGCCGCACGCCGCTTGTGGTGGGCTTGGACCCTCATTGGGAAGGGGTGGCCAAGCTGTTTGATCTGTCCCGAACTCCCTCCCCAGCAGATGCCGCTGAAGCTGTGCACAAGTTTTGCACGGGAGTGATTGACGCCGTAAGGGAGTTGGTGCCAGGGGTGAAAGTGCAGGTAGCGTTTTTTGAGCGTTGGGGTCCCCCTGGAATGGAAGCCCTGGCTCGGGTGATCGCCCATGCCCATCGGGCAGGGTTGTTGGTGCTGGTGGACGCCAAGCGAGGGGACATCGGTTCCACGGCCACGGCCTATGCGCAGGCATACCTGGGCCCGGAGGCCCCCTGGCCAGCAGATGCCTTGACGGTCAACCCTTACCTTGGCCCCGACACCTTCGCCCCCTTCGTGCAATTGGCCCAAGCCCAGGACCGAGGTGTGTTTGTCTTGGTGAAAACCTCCAATCCGGAGAGCCACACTTGGCAAGACCTGACGGATCGGGAGGGCACGGCAGTGTTTGAGCACATCGCCCAACAAGTGGAACAACTGGCCCAATCCTCGGCCGGTCAAAGCGGCTACGGGAGCGTGGGAGCGGTGGTGGGAGCCACCTATCCGGAACAACTGGCCCGACTGCGGAGCCAAATGCCTCATGCGTGGTTGCTTGTGCCGGGCTTGGGTGCCCAAGGAGCTACGGCTGCCGATGTAGCCGGTGCGTTTGACTCTCAAGGGTTGGGAGCTGTGGTGAACTGTGCTCGGGCCATTTTGTTCGCCTGGCAACGTGAGCCTTTTTCCCACTGGGGAGCCCGGCGATGGCAACGCGCCACCGAACAAGCCACACGGTTCTGGATCGAACAACTTCGCCAACGCACCCCTGGCGGCAAGCTGTAAGTGTTGGGCTGTGTCCTGGTTGGAAAAACGCCACATCGGGTTTCTCCTGGGCAGCTTGTTGCCGGTGGCCGCGATTTTGGTCAGCCTGCTGGCCTGGTGGCAGGGCTGGGCAGCGGAGCTTTGGGCCCTAGCCCTAAAGTCCTTGCAGCATTGGCAAGCGTTTTATCAAAACCGGCCTTGGTCCGCGGTGCTGATTGCTGCCGGAGCGTATGTGCTGATAACAGCTCTCTCGGTTCCGGTAGCCAATGTGTTGAGTGTGGTCTATGGGATGGTGTTTGGGTTTTGGGTGGCTTTAGTTTTGGTGAGTGTGGCTTCCACAGCCGGGGCAACTTTGGCCATGCTGGGGAGCCGCTACTTTGTGGCCCCCTGGGTTCGTCGCCGTTGGGGGGCAGCACTTCAACGCATGCAACCCCACTTGGCCCAACACGGACCCTGGTACTTGTTCTCCTTGCGACTGGCTCCGGTGGTTCCGTTTTGGCTGGTGAATCTGCTCGTGGGCGTGGTGCCGATTCGGGTGTGGACATTCTGGTGGGTGAGCCAATTGGGGATGTTGCCCGGTACGATACTTTATGTAGCCACGGGAGCTTCGCTCTCGCTGGAGCGCCTAAGCCAGCAAGGAGTGCCAGGGGTGCTGACTCCCACCACGGTGTTGTTGCTGTGTTTGCTGGCCGTTTTTCCGTGGATGGCTCGCATCGGGATCAGACGGCTTGGCCCCAGAAAAGAAAACACCGAGCCTTTTTGACCGACTTCGCCTTGGAAAAAGGGGCTATTTGTTGCTGGTCTCCTTAAGTGGCACTTCGTGCTGCCGTGCATCCAGGACCTGACCGCGGAGATTTTTCAGTTCCACCAGCACCGAAACTTTCTCCGAGGTGCGGCGGAAAGTTAACAGTAGGTAGTTGTCTTGGCTGACGAGGCGACGACTATGGGGATCAGGGTACCGATCCCCCGTTCCGCGAAGCGAAGTGTTGTAGTAGGTCACCTGGCCCACTTGGGCTCGTTCGCCGAAGTGGCCAAATCCGCTGACACAAAGCGTGTTCTCGCCAAGCAGCTTGCCCCAAGCTCCTCCGGCCAGATGGCGTACTGTGGCGTTGCGTGCATTGTAGAGGGTAATCAGCACCGGCGGCCGAGGTTGCCTCACCATGCTGGCGTACCAACGAAACTGCGCCGAAGACGGATCATACGCACTGCACGACTGCCAAGTGGTGCCTTGGTCTTGAACATGGTGAAGGTCCAGCGCCGCAAAGCGCACCCCAAACTCAGGCACATCCAGGTGCCACCACCGTTGCTTGTCGGGCAAAGGGAAAAAGCGGCAGAACGCTTCCGCGGCGATGTCGTAAACCGGCTGTGGGGGGAAGCGTCGGCCTCGAGGGCGAATCTGTTTGTCGTGATTGCCCAACACCGGCATAAACACCACCCGGGAAAAAAGCTCCGGATAGTGCAGGACCAACTGCTCGTAGGGTTTCACACACTTGGTTCGTCCGGCACCGCAAAGAGTGTAGAGATTGGGCACATTGTCCCCGGCGGTCATCAGCACATGAGGCTCATCTTTCATCAAAGCGACCAACGAAGGCCGCTGATGCCAGTTGGCCACCACCGCCACGCACAGCGCGCCCCTGGGAGCCAACCGCAACTGGTGCCAAGGGCTTTGAGCCTCGGCTGTGCGCACGCGATAGCGATACACTCCCGACCACGGCCGGGCCAGGGGCAACCGAACTTGGTGCAGCCGACGCTGCCCCGTGCGGAGGAAGATTTTTCGTGTTCCATCGGGCCAGATCAGCTCCGCCTGAGAAGGACCAGGGTGGGTGGTGGTCCAGTTGAGCACCACATGGGTCAATTGGGGGGAGTTGCAAGTGATCCACAGGGCCGAAATCCGCTGCGGCCCCTGGGCGTGAGCCTGCCCCAATAGCAGACTCACACAAACCATGCTCCCTAGTAGCTCCAACATTCCCCTCCCCTGGATTGGGTTGCTTGCAATTGGCAGAAGCGCTTTTCTCCGGCAAGCTGAAGGGGAAACTACCGTCGTGCCCGAGGATGGCGCAACGGCAGCCACGCTCCTCCCTGGCGACTGCTCTCCACGCTCTGTTGGATGAAGTACATCCCTTCCACCCCGTCGTTGACATTCGGATAGACGGTGTTGACCCGTTCAAACTCTTGCCCCGTCAGGCGTCGCACGATGTCGTCGTAAGCCGCCCGATAAATGTTGGCAAACGCCTCAAAAAACGCTTCTGGGTGCCCAGAGGGCAGACGGCACGCGGCTTTGGCCAGAGGACCCAGGTAAGGAGCATTGGGATCGCGGGAATAGATCTTATGAGGCTCTCCGTTTCGGCGAACGATAAGATAATTGGGTTCTTCCTGACGCCAGAACAAGGAGCCTTTGGTGCCGTCGATTTCGATGTACAGGTCGTTTTCGCGTCCGTGGCTGATTTGTGAGGCCGTAACGGTGCCCAAGGCTCCATTTTCAAACCGGATGATGGCCGTGCCGTAGTCGTCCAGAGCCCGGCCCGACTCAAAGGTCTTCAACTGAGCGCTGATCTCCTGGGGCATCAGCCCCGTCATGTAGCGAGCCAAGTTAAAAGCATGGGTTCCGATGTCGCCGAAGCATCCGGCGGCTCCACTTTTGCTCGGATCGGTGCGCCAGGAGGCTTGTTTTTGGCCTTCGGCTTCCAGTCGGGTGCGCAGCCACCCTTGGATGTAAAACGCCCGAATGGCCTGAATTTCACCTAACTCCCCTGCCAGGATCATTTCCCGAGCCTGACGCACCAGGGGATAGCCGGTGTAGTTGTGGGTGACGGCAAACACCACGCCCTTTTCGTCCACCAAGCGTGCCAGTTCTTCGGCTTGGGCCAGATCGAAAGTCATGGGCTTGTCGCAAAAGACATTGAAACCGGCTTCCACGGCAGCTTTGGCGATTTCAAAGTGGGTGTGGTTGGGCGTGGCGATGGTGATGAAGTCCACGCGTTGGTCCTCGGGCAACTGGCTTTCTTTTTCAATCAGCTCCTGGTAGGAACCGTAAGCGCGTTGGGGAGGGATGTCGTAGTCGGGAGCGGACTCTTTGGCCCGCTGCGGATCGGAAGACAGCGCTCCGGCTACCAACTGGGCCCGAAGGTCCATCACTGCCGCCGTGGCGTGCACACGCCCGATAAATGCACCTCGTCCTCCGCCCACCAAGGCCATTCGCAACTTGCGTCCCAGGGGCTCGTTGATCGCCATGACTGGTTCCCCTTTGGTGCCGTGGAAACAACTGCCAAACCGGTCATCCACACAATTTGGGCCAAGCGTGATCTTCTTTTAACAAATTGGCCGAAAAGTGCCAGAGTTTGCCGGGGGAAAGAGGCCAAAACCTCCCCAGCCGAACGATTTCGTCCCGTTGGAGCTCAAGCTCTGGGAAAGGTGCTCTGCTGGTGGTATAGTGCAATCTCGTCAGCAACGCCAGGGAAGCGTTGTATTGTGAAAACAAGGGGCGTTTTTCCCCTTGCGGTTTGTCAGCTCCTCTTTGTGTTCCTCTCTTGGCAAAAGGTTTCAGTCATGGGCATCACCAAAGAGTCCTTCGTAGAGCATCTCCAGCAGGACTTGGCCGCAGAATGGGCTGCCGTGCATCGCTATGTGCTCCAGGCCGCACGCTGCACCGGGCCTGAGGGAGAAGTGGTCCGCCAGCTGTTTCTCAAAGAAGCCCGAGAAGAACTCGAACATGCCCAGTTCCTGGCCGAACTAATTATCGACTTGGGCAGCCAGCCCACGGGAGAGTGTGCCTCTTTTGAAGTCGGGCAGGATCTGACCCAAATGCTCCAAATTAACTTGGACCAGGAATTGCAGGACACTCAGCGCTATCTGCAGCGGGCCGAGGAGGCCGAAGACTTGGGCATGGAAGACTTGGAAATTCACTTTGAACAAATGGCAGCCGACGAAGCCGACCACGCACGCACCTTACGCCGTTTGCTGGGAAAAACCCGACAACTCAACTAAACTCTCAACGCAGAAACACTAGTGTCATTACCCAGAAAAGGGGTAGCAGCACCCCGCAGCTATAGAGCATGTAGCCGAAGAAGCTGGGCATGCGCACCCCGGAGCCTTCGGCGATGGCCTTGACCATGAAGTTGGGTCCGTTGCCGATGTAGGTCATCGCACCCATGAACACCGCACCCAAGCTGATGGCCACCAAGAGCAACTCTTGCACCCCACCGGTATAGTCGGGGCCGGGACCTAGAGCCTTGGCCGTTTCAAAGAACACTACATAAGTGGGTGCGTTGTCCAGGACCGAGGAAAGCACTCCTGTGGCCCAGAAAAATTCCCGAGGGGTATCTACGCCGAGGGAAGGCCCTTTGACATGCAGGATTTGCAAAGCCGGTTGCATGCAGATAAAGATGCCGATAAACAGGGCCGCCACTTCCAGGATGGCATGGTAGTTGAAACCGTTTTTGATGCGGATGGCTGCTGCCCCAAAGCCCAACGACACAGCCACCAAGGCCAATTGGACCACTTCGCGCAGATAAGGCCACGGATGCCACTGGGTACCAGGGAACGGCTTGCTTTTGTCCAGGAAAGCCACCGAAGCAATCACGCCCAACAGCAACAACCCGTTGAGCTTCCAACCCATGATCCGAAGTGGACGCACATTGGTCTCATCGCGCTGGATGTCTTGGGCACTTTCACGCCGATAAAGATAGCTGTCCCAAGCAATGTAGATGGTCAACAACAGCCCGTTGACAAATAGCCACTCGGGCCACAGCCTCAGGGTCCAGAAGAAATCCACGCCGCGCAGGTAGCCCAGGAACAAGGGCGGATCCCCAATGGGCAGCAGCAACCCTCCGCAATTGCAAGCAGCGAAGATGAAGAAGATCACCGTGTGTTTGACATAGCGTCGTTCTTTGTTGGTTTCCAGCAAAGGCCGGATGAGCAGCATGGCCGAACCCGTGGTGCCGATGAAGCTGGCCAACAAGGCCCCAACCCCAATAAAACCGGCGTTGACCACCGGATGAGCTCTCAGGTCACATTCAATCCGGATTCCCCCGCTGATCGTGTAAAGACTAAACAGCAACACAATAAAGGGGATGTATTCATCTAGCACGGCATGCTCTACCACATGCAACGCCTCGCCCATGCCCCCACTGAGCAGGTAATAAGCCAGCGTGATCACGGCCAAAGTGGCAGCCACATAGAAGCGGTGCAAGTTGCTCTCCCACCAGTGAGCTGTTCGGGGTACCAAAGGAAGCACCGCAATGGCCCCAAGCAGAGCAGCAAAGGGGAGGACCATGAAAAGTGGCGGGGCTTTGCTTTCGTGAGCGGAGGGGGCGTCGTGGTGTTCGGCAGAAGCTGCTGCGCCGTGGGCTTCACCGGCCAGAAAAGACCAACCGCTGGCCACACCCACCATATAGAACAGCACCAAGGCCACAATGACCGCTATCAGAACTTTGTCCGAGCGAGCATCCAGGGAATGTTCGGCAGTCATCGTATCAGGCAGGAGAGCTTGAGCCATGGTGGGAGCCTTTCGTGCAAGGGGAAGCCCATCCTGTTTCCCCTTGGGCCGCCCAGGACGGCCAATGCTCCCACGGGTGCACACCAAAGTTGCCTTAAGAATCCAGCACAGTCCTGGCACGGGTCAAGGGGACCTGGGGCAAATTCACCGTTTTTTGGAAAGGGTTTTTTCTGGGTTCTGCTCAAAATTAGGCCAAAAAACGCGCGCGTAGCCCCTGGGTGCGGATTGGTTCCCCTCACACCGTCCCTTAGGTCCTGTTCATAATCCCTACGACCGTTTCCCTTGGTTTGGTTCGCGCCATCCGAGGGCCAGTGTGCTTCCCCCGCAGATTTGTTTGGAGCCCCCGGGCCCAAATCCCATCGGCTTGACTGCGTCCGGTCTGCCCCCGGAAACACCTCCAGAGCCAAGCACACAGAATATTGGCAACCGTTCATGTGATCTTTACAATCAAGGGTTTTCCAAGAATGGTTTTCTGGTTTGAGCATGAACCGACCTGCTCCAGAAACGCAGAGCTGTCTGGTGGAGCCGACGGCCCAACGCGTGCTGGTGTTGGACTTTGGTTCCCAATATGCGCAGTTGATTGCGCGTCGGGTTCGGGAACATCAGGTTTATTGTGAGATCGTGCGGCACGATTTGCCGGCCAGTCGGATTCGGGAGCTGGACCCCCAGGGGCTGATCCTCTCCGGAGGACCGGCCAGTGTGTACGAGCCGGGAGCTCCCAAGCCCGATCCGGCTATCTTTAATCTGGATGTGCCGATCTTAGGCATTTGCTACGGGATGCAATTGGTGTGTCAGGCCCTGGGGGGGCAAGTGCGTCCGGTTCAGGCTCGGGAGTTCGGGCCGGCTCACTGTTTTATTCTTCGCTCCAACGAGCTTTTCCACGGAGTGCCGGAGGAGACCGATGTTTGGATGAGCCATGGGGATCAGGTGGTTCAAGTGCCGGAAGTGTTTGTCCCTCTGGCCCGAACCCGAACCTGCCCCGTGGCCGCCGTCAAACACCGACATCGCCCCGTTTATGGCTTGCAATTCCATCCCGAAGTGACCCACACGCCCATGGGCCGCAAAATCTTGGGCAACTTTTTGTATCGCGTCTGCGGCTGTCAGGGCACTTGGCGGCTGAGTGATTTTGCCCAACGCACCGTGGAGGAGATTCGCCAACGGGTAGGGCCGTGGCGGGTCATTTGCGGACTCTCCGGCGGAGTGGATTCCTCCGTGGTGGCGGCACTGCTCTATCAGGCCATCGGGGACCAGCTCTCCTGCATCCTGGTCGATCATGGCCTGATGCGAAAAGGCGAAGTGGAAGTGGTCATTGACCAGTTCACCCGGCACTTCAAGACCGACTTGCATGTGGTTCGGGCCCAGGAGCGATTTTTAGAGTTGCTTCGGGGCGTAACCGATCCACAAGAAAAGCGTCGCCGGATTGGGCATGCTTTTATTGAATGCTTCAAACAAGAGGCGGCCAAAATCCCCCAAGTGCGGTTCCTGGCTCAAGGAACGCTTTATCCGGATGTGATCGAAAGCGGTGCCTCGCCTGATGGGCCTGCTGCCACGATCAAACTGCATCACAATGTGGGCGGATTGCCTGAGGTGTTGGGCTTTGAGCTGATTGAGCCTCTGCGCGATCTGTTCAAAGACGAGGTACGCCGGTTGGGACTGGAGTTAGGCTTGCCCGAGCAGATCGTCTGGCGGCATCCGTTTCCTGGTCCTGGATTGGCTGTGCGGTGTCTGGGGGAAGTCACGCCCCAGCGGCTCCACAAGCTCCGCGAAGCCGACGCCATCGTGGTGGAGGAGATCAAGCGGGCCGGATTGTATCGGGAAACCGCTCAGGCGTTTGCCGTGCTGTTGCCCGTGCGCAGTGTGGGCGTGATGGGCGATGCCCGGACCTATGACGAGGTGGTGGCCGTTCGGGCCGTCACCACGGAGGATTTTATGACCGGCGATTGGGCCCGATTGCCCTACGAAGTGCTCCAGCGCATCGCCACCCGAATCATCAACGAAGTGCCAGGTGTTAACCGTGTGGTTTACGACATCAGTTCTAAACCCCCCGCCACGATTGAGTGGGAGTGATCCTCTCCCCTAGCCATTCCGGGCTTAAGTGGTCCTGGGCCCGCCACGGCATTTCGCTTGTACGCCGTAAGTGGCAACCGCACAGGAGGACATCGGGGTGTTCGGCTGGGCCTGCTTGTTCAAAATCGAGCTTGCATGCGCCGATACTGCTCAGGGGTGTCCAGGTCTTGAGGAAAGGGCTCAGGCTGAGGAACCACGCACCAAGGCAAGCGATGCACCAGGCGGTTGATCCCCTCTTGAGGACCCAAGTGGCCGACTTCCTCAGCCACTTGCCAAGGAAGCAGGATCGGGTGCCCTCGTCGGGTGCCAAAAAGTGGCAACACTGCCTCGCCTAACCCGGGACGGTAGTAGTGCATCAAACGATCAATCACCTGGGGCCGAATGTTCGGAATATCGCAAGGGCTCAAAAGCCAGGCATCGTGCGGACCGGGGCTGAACCGCTTTTGCAAATACTTCAGGCCCCAGAGCACCGAATGTTTCATCTCCTGGGGTACTTGAGGGGCTTGGATCAGATGGATGGGCCAGAGGGAGAGCCGCTGGGCCAGTTCGGTTTGGTCCGGAGCCACGACCACGACCACTGCGTCCACGCTGGAGGCCAGCCATTGCTGGAGGATGTGTTCCACCAGGGTTTGCTTTCCCCAGGGGAGCAGGAGCTTGGGCTGGCCCATGCGACGGCTTCGCCCCGCTGCCGGTAGCACGGCGAAGCTCCGAAACCCTCGCTCCCGACTCCGGGAGCCCAGAGGAGCCGCCCGCAAGCGCCTGGGTTCCAGTCCCAGTTTATCCTTCACAAGCCACCGAGACTTTTTGAGGGCGTCCGGGCACCTGGCCTTGGCGGTTTCGGTGCGCCACCAGTTCGGCCAAAATGCTGATGGCGATCTCCATCACGGTTTGTGAGCCGATGTCAATGCCCACGGGAGCATAGACTTCGGCCAGTCGGGCTGGGTCTATGCCCTGGCTGATCAGGTCCTCGAAAATCAGCCGGATTTTTCGCCGGGAGCCGATCATGCCGATGTATCGGGCAGGCCGTTGGATCAGATAGTAGAGGGCCTTTTCGTCGTGGTTGTGTCCTCGGGTTACGATCAGGCAATAGGTTTGGGGAGTGACTTCCACTTGGCTTAGCAAATCATCAAAGGAACCGCACAACAGCCGGTGTACTTTGGGGAACCGCTCCCGGGAGACGAACTCGACCCGATCGTCCATCACCCAAACTTCAAAGTCCAGCTCCACAGCCAGATTGGCCACTGCCTGGCCCACATGTCCCGCTCCCACCACCAGCAGTCGGCATCGCGGAGCCGTAGGCAGGAAAGCCAGGGCTTGGCGCGAATAGGGGCGAGGGTGCTCCTCCAGGGGGCGAAGCAACGAGGCCACTTCCGCCGCTACTTTTTCAGCCCGAGCTGAAGTAGCAAACAACAGCTTCCCCTGGGGATCAAAAAACAGCCGCTCTCCCACGCTCAGGCCACGGAAGGGTTCCATCACCACCACTTCGGTGCCGCCGCCGTTTTCACTGAAATGTTGAGCCAGTTGAGTCAGGTAGTCTCGGGCAGTCGGAGCCGTCAGGGGGTCAAGCAACACGCGCATCCGCCCTCCACAGATCAGCCCGTCGTCCCAACCGTAGTCGCTGTCCAGATGAAAAGTGATCAGTTGAGGGCTGGAGGCATCCTGCAACCGAAGGGCTTTGCGGCGCACCTCGGCTTCCACGCACCCTCCGCCCAGCGTGCCCACTTGGCTCCCATCAGCCAGAACCACCATGGCTGCTCCGGCTTTTTGAGGGGTGGAGCCTCGGGTTTCCACCAGGCGGCACAGGACGGCTGGTGTTTCCGACTCTTGGGCGAGCTTAGCGGCTTGAGCCAACACTTCACGGATCATACCCAGGTGCTCCATGCTTGGGGTTTTCTCCACTGTATCAGCCCCAGAAAAACCAAACAACTTGCCCCTGAAACGGACGGCTTGGTGCTCGTGGTAGCCGGGTTTCCAGGATGCTAGAATCGCAGTGGCTTTTGAACGGGAGGCGCAAGGCCGTGCTTCGGTGGGTTGCCTTGGTGGCTTTGGGTTGGTTGATCTTGGGAACGCCCGATTTTGCTTGGGCCCAACGGTGGCAGCAACCTTGGCCCTTGCGGATCATTGACCAAAGCTCCCGAGGAGCTGATGGAGTCAAGCTGGGAGACATCAACGGCGACGGGCGTCCGGATGTGGCCACCGGTTGGGAAGAAGGCGGTGTCACCCGCATCTATCTGCATCCTGGTCCGCAGCAGGTGCGCGAGCCTTGGCCGGCGGTGACGGTGGGCCGCACCCCAGATGTGGAAGATGCCGTGTTTGCCGATCTAGATACCGATGGCCGGTTGGATGTGGTGAGTTGTTGCGAAGGGCACACGCGGCGCATATTCGTCCATTGGGGCCCGAAGAAAAGCCGACTGTTGGATCCCAAGGCATGGGTCCAAGAGGTTCTGCCCGCCTCCGGCAGCCTGGGCCAGATGTGGATGTTTGCCTGGCCTATGCAACTGGACGGCCAAGGTCCGGTGGACCTGGTGGCCGGGTCCAAGGGTCGTGGGGCCCAATTGGGCTGGTTCCAAGCTCCCCCTCAGCCCCGAGAGCTGAACCAATGGCGGTGGTTTCCCATCACTCAAGTCGGCTGGATCATGTCCATCTATCCGGTGGACATGGACGGCGATGGCGATCTGGACTTGGCCATTTCCGACCGTTTTGGTCCTTTGCGCGGGTGTCGATGGCTGGAAAACCCCGGCCCAGGACCTAAGCTGTTCCACCCCTGGAAAAACCACTTCATCGGAGCCCAAGACCACGAAGTGCTCAGCATGACTTTGGCCGATTTGGACCAAGACGGGTTGCAAGATGTGGTGGTGGCTGTCAAAGACATGAAACTACTGTTTTTACGCCGCCTGGATCGCCAAGGCCGTCGGTGGCAAACCCATGTCATTGAAGCCAACTTCGGCAACGGCAATCCTCGGGCGGTGGCCGTGGCCGATGTCAATCTGGACGGTCAACCCGATCTGGTCTTCACCACTTGGCATGCCCAAGGCAAACACGGCGTGATGTGGCTCCAATACGATCGCGCTCCCACCCAAACCCACTGGCAACCCTTTCCCATCAGTGGCACGGAAAAAGGCATCAAATACGACCGGATAGAAATGGTGGACTTGGACGGAGACGGCGATCTGGACTTGCTGACCACCGAGGAGCGCCAGGGGCGCAACGGCCTGGGCGTGCTTTGGTACGAGAATCCTTGCCGTTGAACAGTGCTGATTCTGCTCTTTTGGCCCATCACTTGGTTGTGGTTCTTCGGCTCGCTTGCGGCTCGCTTTTTCGCCAAAGCAGCTCCCTTTTGGTTTTCCCCCCTCAGGCCCATCAAGCAGCTTTGTTCAAAGCGTAGGGTTGGGGAGCAATCAGCGGGAGAGAATGTTCAGGGGTGGGATCCTGATCCAGTTCCACCACCGACCAGGGATGCACCCACACCGTTTGCAATCGTCCTTGGCGTTCCACCAGCAGGCCGAATGGGCCTGGGCCGGTAAGCAGTTGGGCCAATTGCTCGCCTCGGACAAGCCGTTGGTCTTGTACGGCGTAGATGCGATCACCGACCCGAAGCCCGGCCCGATGGGCAGGGGTGCCTGGCAGCACCTGGGTGATCAACGCTAGCTGGGGGTTCCAAGGGTCGGCGCGCCAAGAAATACCCACACGCACCGGTTGGCCCCGCAGTGTGATGATGCGCTCTACGGTTTTCCCGGCCGGAGTTTTCCACTGCAGGCGTATCTGGCTTCGTGCCCGAAGAACCCAACGGCGCAACTGCTGGGGGCGTTGCAAGGGCCGACCGTTGAAGGCCACCACCTGATCCCCAGGTCGGAGCCCGGCTTGCCAAGCAGGCGAATCGGGTTCCACATGCCGGATCACGGCCGGTCCTTGGGAAGCGGCTCGCCACTGCAATCCCAACCTTTTGGCCCGAGGGCGAACGCTCAGCCGAGGCCGTTGCTCCGGATCCTCGTACACCCGAAAGCGAAATCGCGGCAAATGTTCTCTCTGGGCCAGATCCACCGTGGTCAACAGCACCAGTTGGGCGATGCGGATCATAGCCGAGTAGTTGAGTTTGTCAGCATCATCGCTAGGACGGTGATAGTCCTCGTGCAAACCGGTGTGGAACATCAAGTAGGGAATCTGCTGCTGAAAGAACGGATAGTGGTCGCTGTTTCTCTTGATGGGCCAGGGAAAGTGCAGGGGCAAGCCCAAGTGGCAGTTGTTCCAAACCACCAAAGGGCGCATGTTCCACGAGCTGCGCCATCCCAGCACTTGCAAACCTCCGTGGCTCATACGACCCAGCATGTCACAGTTGACCACCACCTTGACTTGTTCCAATGGCACAGTGGGACTCTGGCACCAGTGCAGAGAACCCAACAGTCCTAGTTCTTCGGCGTCCCAGAAGGCAAACAAAATACTTCGCCGCGGTCGCCGGGGAGCTTGGGCCAGCACGCGAGCCACTTCCAACACCACAGCCACTCCACTGGCGTTGTCATCGGCCCCATTGTGCACATAGCCCAAGGGACCCAGACTGGTTCGGGAACTTCCGTAGCCGACATGGTCGTAGTGAGCCCCCAGGAGCACATATTCGTGTTTGAGTTGGGGATCGGTTCCCGGCAAAACGGCCAGCAGATTGCGATAGCCTTGGTCAAAGAGTTGGTCGTACTGGCCGTCTTCTCCGGCAGGGAGAAGTTTCCACCCAGCCAGGTGTTTGCGGATGTAGTTGGCTGCGGCTCGGCTTCCCCGGCTCCCAGCTAAGCGTCCTTCCAAAGCATCGTCGGCCAAAGTGTAGCAGTGCTGGACCAGTTGGGAACGACGGATGGATTGAGCAACTTGCTGCCAAGGGGTGGGGTCGGCTTGGGCCCAAGCCCACACTGCCCACACCACCACGCACGCCATCCATCCTGTTCGAACAAGCAATCTCATGGGCAATTCTCCCAGCCAAGAGGTCTCCAAGGGATGATAGCTTGTGCCGGTGCGACGCGCCTAAAAGTGCTGTCAAAGGCCAGATTTGGGGTTGTGAGAATCGGGGCATTCGCTACAATCGTGCCCAACTTGTCGGTTTTCCAACCGGCACGACTTTTCCGGCAAGCAGAACCCGGTTGACACGGCCGAGCCTTGCTGTAAGATACAAGTGCAGTGGAAAATCCTACGGCACAGTCCGGTTCGGCTGCCGGTGTTCTGCAAGTGAGCCGACGCTCCGACAACAGGAACCGGATTGGTGCGTCTGGCAAAGAACTCTTAAACGGGTGAAAGATGCGCCTTCTTTGAGGAGCTCGGTTCCTCAAGCCAGTGAGAGAGTGTAGGCCGACGGTCCTGATCCCCAACAGAGGCTTACAGTCTCTCCAGCAGAAAAGAATCCCAAGGGCGGGCCAATCCGGGGGTAAGGGCTAACACACTAAGCAGAAGTTCCGCGTGGGACAGCATCCCGAAACACGAAGCCGCTTTGGCACGCATCCTGGTTCACACCACGAGAGCCTCCTGGCTCCAAAGTGATTCCAAGCACCGCATGGCTACGGGGCCTCCTGGATATCGGACTATACATCGGAATGACCAACAAACCCTGCAAAACGACTCCCTAAAGGATCCCATCAGTGAACAGGTGTCTTATGACTCGCAAAAAGAAGAATCGGTCGCGTTCCAATCATCAGCGGCAAAGCAAGTCTTCCATTGAGTCAGCTCCTGCTGCCCCAGTGGGCGAAGTGTTTGACTGTGCCGGGGTGCTGGAAATGCATCCGAAAGGCTATGGCTTCTTGCGCCGCACGGACAACGACCTGGAGCGCGAGCGCACGGATCCGTTCGTGCCAGCTTCTACCATTGAAAAGTACCAACTCCGTGAAGGCATCCACATCACCGGCAAGGCCCAACAAGTACGCAAGCAAGAGGGTCCCCGGTTGATTGAAATCCACGAAGTGGACGGCAAGCCCCCGGAGGAATATCCCAATGTCAAACACTTTGACGAGCTGACGCCGGTAAACCCACATGAATGGCTGCGATTGGAGACAGGGCCTGAGCCTATCAGTACGCGCGTCATGGACCTGTTGACTCCCTTGGGCAAAGGCCAGCGTGCCCTGATCGTAGCCCCGCCCCGCACGGGCAAGACTATCCTCCTGCAACAAATCAGCAACGCCATCTCCACCAACTATCC
>JAJRRR010000439.1 GCA_024279285.1 Planctomycetota bacterium | reverse complement strand
TTGGACCTGCGCCTGCGATGGCTGATGGTTCAAGGGGGCGACTCAGGGCCGGCCATCGTGCCGGGCAAGCCCGAGGAAAGCTACCTGTTGCAGCGCGTCCTGGACGGCGAAATGCCTCCCGAGGACGCACCCAAAATGACCCCTCAAGAAGTGGCTTTGCTGCGCCGGTGGATTCGCCTGGGAGCCCCGACGGCAGGGCCGGAGCCTAAGCAGGTGGGCCCTGGGCCGATCATCACGGTGGCGGATCGGGACTATTGGGCGTTTCGGCCGGTGCGCCGCCCCCGGTTGCCCAAGGTCAAAAACCCCCAACTGCTTCGCACGCCTGTGGACGCCTTCATCCTGGCCCGGCTGGAAGCCCAGGGTCTGAGCTTTGCTCCGGAGGCGGATCGTTTGGCTTTGCTTCGTCGGGTGTGTTTTGACCTGTTGGGATTGCCACCCTCACCCCAGTTGATCCTGGAGTTTCTCCACGACTCTTCCCCGGCGGCCTATGAGCGGCTGGTGGACCGCTTGTTGGCTTCTCCGCAGTATGGGGAGCGTTGGGGCCGACACTGGTTGGATGTGGCCGGCTATGCTGACAGCGAAGGCTACACCAACGAAGACCCTCCTCGCCAATGGGCCTGGAAGTATCGGGACTATGTGATCCGCTCCTTCAATGCCGACAAGCCTTGGGACCAGTTTATCGTGGAGCAGCTAGCTGGTGATGAGCTCGTTGGTCCCCCGCCTTACAAGAACCTCTCCCCTGAGCAAGCCGAGTTGCTCATTGCCACCGGCTTTCTGCGTACTGTTCCTGACGGGACCGCTCAGATGAACCACCCTGAGGCTCGAAACGCCGTCGTGGCCGAAACCCTCAAGGTGGTTTCTTCGGCCTTGCTGGGGCTGACGGTCGGATGTGCCCAGTGCCACGATCACAAATACGATCCCATCCCGCAGGAAGATTACTACCGTCTTCGGGCCATCTTTGAACCGGCCCTGAATCCCCAAAAGTGGCGCACTCCTCCCCAGAGGCTCATTTCCCTCTACACCGACCAGGACCGCAAAAAAGCCCAGGCCATTGAGCAACAAGCCAAACAACTGGACCGCAAGTACGCTCAAAAGCAGCGAGAGTTCATCCAGCGGACCCTGGAGCGTGAGTTGGCCAAGTTGCCCGAGAAGTTGCGTGAGCCGTTGCGTCGGGCCTACAACACGCCGCCTGCCAAACGCACCCCGGAGCAGAAAGCCCTGCTGGCCAAGTATCCCAAGATCGGTCGGCTCTCCGCCGGAAGTCTCTATCTTTACGATCGCAAGGCTGCCGATGAGCTGAAGAAGATTGCCGAGCAAGCCAAGCGGATTCGTGCCCAAAAGCCCCCTGAGCACTTTGTGCGAGCACTGACCGAAGTGCCGGGGCAGGTGCCAAAGACTTTCGTGTTTCGCCGGGGTGATATTCGGGCTCCGCAGTATGAGGTGGAGCCGGGTCCGTTGCGAGTGCTTCTGCCCCCAGGGGAACCCAATCCCATCCAGCCCAACGATCCCAAACGACCTACTACCGGAAGACGATTGGC
>JAJRRR010000438.1 GCA_024279285.1 Planctomycetota bacterium | reverse complement strand
GATGGCGATGAATCTGGTGGTTGTGGTTAGGTTCGTGTGTCGGTGGCCCGTGGGCATGGTAGTGCTCTGGCTCCAAAAAGCCAATGGCATAAGCCCACGCCACTCCTAACAGCAACGCAGCCGAAAGCTTGATTCGATCATGAGCATGAAAGTGGACCTCAGGGAGCAAATCTCCAAGCGAGATACACAAAAACACTCCCCCGGAAAAAGCCAACGCGGCTCCCACCCACTGGTGATGAAACCCGGCCACGGTGCCCATCGTCCAGAAAAAAATCACCGCTCCCAGGGGACACACCAGTCCATAGAGCACATTCACCACCACTTGAGCCCGACGCGAATAGCCCGATGCAGTCATCACCGAAGTGATGCTCAGGGCATCCAGGGGCTTGTGCAACAACACGGCCACGAAGGTGCCCAACCCAGGCATTCCGCCACCGGCTCCTGCTGCGTGCACCAGCAAGGCTGAGGCGATGGCCATCCCGTCAATGGCCGAATGGACCACCATGCCCAAGGCCACTCCCAACCAACTCAGCCCGCCCACAGAAGCCGAAGGCTCCTGAACCTTTTCCCTTCCCAGGCGATCCAGAAACCACTGGGGAGCGTGCTCCGGATCGGCGTGATGGTGGAACTGAAAGGCTCGAATCAGCAAAAACATCACCACCAATCCGGCCACCGACCAACTCATCACCTGATCCACCGACCCAGTGTGCACGATGGCATGCGGAAGCATGTGAAACATACCTACCCCGAGCATCAACCCAGCCACGAGACTCATCAGCAGTTGGGTGCGGATGTGGGTCAGGCGGATCAGGCTAGGCAGCGCTCCTCCCAGCAGCGAGGCCAACAACACCGCCAACAGATAAAAAACCAAATACCCCCATGCTGCCATTGCCGTGTGCCTGTTTGGGAATCTGTTCAGTTGGGCTCATCCTAGAACAACCCGGAAAAAGGAACAAGCACCCGTGGCCGAAAACTCCAAAACCCGTCGGGAAAGAGATGCTTTTTGTGTCCTTGGGCAAAGACCTGACCAGCCGTCCCGGGTTACCTCCTCAACGGAATCCGATTCAAAAGCGATTGCCCTTTCTGTTCAAAAGAGCCACAGCCGAGGCGTGGGAGCCGAAAACTCGTAAGTGTTTTGCCGGCTAGCGGATCGCTTGGTTCGGCAATTCCGCGCCAGGGAGAACAAGCGTTTTTTCTGGCAAACGGTGGGCTGCCAGTTTCAATTGGCACAGATCGGCAAACCGGCAATTTACTAAGCTCTCCCGGGCCAAATCAGGGCTCACCAGAAGAGAACCGCGTCCTGTTTTTTTCGGCGGCAACGCTGTGTCTTGGTGCAGCGCGGTGGACACAAACAAAAACTCGCCTCATCGGCGAGCAATCCTGACAAACAAGCGGAGAGGGCGGGATTCGAACCCGCGGTGCCGGTTGTCCCAGCACGCCGGTTTAGCAAACCGGTGCATTCGACCTCTCTGCCACCTCTCCGACCGCGCAGCACAAACGCACCTGCCGCCTGAGGCAGACGCCAAGTGTGCCAAACCGGCTTTTCGCAAGCAGTTGCACTGCAACCACTTGCGCCAGGCACCCCCTACGGGAGTCGAACCCGTGTCTTCGGACTGAGAATCCGATATCCTAGGCCACTAGACGAAGGGGGCGCTCAGCATGCCTTATCGGCTTGGTACGCCAGTATTTTTAGCCCCAAGGGAGCCAGTGTCAACCGCTGCGGAAGTGGCTTGTGGGACCTCGGGTGGCTGGAAGCGAAAACCTGGAAGGGTTTGATGAGTTTCCAGTAGGAAAAACCCCTTTGCTACGGAATACAGCTTCATGGAAAGGGTTTCGTGCCAAGTTCGCCTCACGGCTGGAATTAAACCGATAAAAATATTATGATCTATCACAAGTTTGCCTCCTTTGGCCAGGCCACCCTGTTGGTTTCCTTCAAGGAGAGTGCTCATGAGCAACGCAGCACGCCTACCCCGGCGGATGGTGCTGAAAGGATTGGGAGCCGCAATTGCACTGCCTTGGCTGGAAGCGATGGTTCCGTTGGGCCGGGCAGCTTCGGCAGCTCGCCCCCCGGTGCGCATGGCATTTGTCTTCGTGCCCAATGGGGTGATTCTGCCCAAGTGGAAACTCTCCTATGAGGGAAAACTCCAAAAGCTTTCGCCCACCTTGGAGCCACTGGAGGAGGTCAAGGATCACCTGTTGGTGTTGACCAATCTGATGCACGACAACGCCCGGGCCAAGGGAGACGGGCCAGGAGATCATGCCCGATGTTCGGCTGCTTTCCTCACGGGAGCCCACCCCTACAAAACCGCCGGGGCCGACATTCGCAACGGAATCTCGGTGGACCAGTTCGCTGCTCAGCAGATCGGGCACAAGACCCGATTTCCCTCGCTGGAATTGGGCTGTGATGCCAGCCGAATGACAGGCAACTGCGACTCCGGGTACAGTTGCGCCTATGTGTCCAACATTTCCTGGAAGTCGCCCACCCAACCGGCGGCCAAGGAGGTGAATCCTCGGGCGGTGTTTGAGCGATTGTTTGGTGCCCCGGGTAAGGCAACCCTGGTACGACGACAGTTGGAATACCGGCGAAGCATCCTGGACTTTGTGGGCGAACAAGCCCGAGATCTACGCCGCCGAGTGGGCCAGAAAGACCGCCAAAAACTGGACGAATACTTCACCAGCATCCGCGAGCTGGAACAGCGTCTGCTGCGTAGCGAACAGCAGAAGCGGGAGCAGTTCGGGCCCCAGCCTCCTAGGGATCTGCCCCCGGGAGTGCCTGCCGACTTTGCCGAACACATCCGGCTGATGTACGACTTGCTGGTACTGGCTTTCCAAACCGACAGCACCCGCATTGCCACTTTGATGATCGCCCGAGCTGGTTCCAACCGCACCTATCCCATGGTCGGAGTGACCGAAGGTCATCACTGGCTCTCTCATCATCAGAACAACCAGCAAAAGATTGAAAAGCTGGCCCGAATTGACCGCTTCCACATTGAACAATTTGCTTACATGCTCAAGCGGATGAAACAAATCCGCGAAGACGATGGCACTTTGCTGGACCATGTGATGGTTCTCTACGGGTGCGGCATCAGCGATGGCAACCGTCATTGGCACCACGACTTGCCGATTCTGCTGGCCGGTCGTGGGGGAGGAACGCTGGCCACGGGCCGACACATCAAATATCCCAAGCAACTCCCCTTGACCAACTTGTTCTTGTGCATGCTGGACCGCATGGGAGTGCATGTGGACCACTTTGGTGACAGCACCGGCCGACTCACCGGGTTGGAAGGCTAACTCAAACCGGTCAACCAAGGTCCCTGCCCAGAGGCGAGAATCTTGATTCGTCGCCTGAGGTAAAGCTATGTGCCTTGGTCCCGGGATTTAAGAACCTATCCGAAAAATCCTCTAACCCTCACAGTTGCTGAACCTCCTTCTGATTTTTCGGATAAGCTCATAATTAACTGTGTGTCTTTCTGGGTGTTCCAAGGGGCTGCTGGAGTTTGCTCAACACGACGCATTGGCATCGGCTGCTGCGGCAGTGTCGGAGAGCCAAACGAAGACGACGGCGGAGCTGTTGGAGCTGGCGGAGTTGTTGTTCCACCTGGGCCAGCCGTCGCACGAGCAACTGCTCCACGGTGCGTTGGGCTTCGGCACCGCAGGTGGATAGATGGAGCAGTTGGGCGATCTGCTCCAGGGCCAGCCCTAACTGTTGGGCCTGACGGATAAACTCCACCCTGCGAAGCTCCTCCAGCCCATACAGCCGATAACCTCCCGGAGAACGCCTCCGGGGGACGACCAGACCGACTCGCTCGTAATAGCGGAGAGTAGAGACCGGAACAGCGAGCACCCGGGCAAGTTGGCCAATGGTCATCAGTTGAGCCACGGCATGCTCTCCGACACAAAAGGGGTCCAGGGGCTAATGTGAGCCATTCTTCGCTTTTGTGTACCCAAACGGCGTTTAGGTCCCCATTGACGCTTGCCCACCGGGGAAGCTAAAACACACTTTAACATG
>JAJRRR010000437.1 GCA_024279285.1 Planctomycetota bacterium | reverse complement strand
GGTGGCACCGTGGTGGTGGATTACAACATTTGCAGCGGCCACGGAGCCTGCGTGGAGGTGTGTCCCTACGGGGCAATTTACTTGGATCCGGTGACCCAACAGGCCGTCAAGTGCCACAACTGCTACCACCGTTTGGAAGTGGGGATGGAGCCGGCCTGCGTGGCCACTTGTCCGGCCCAGGCGCTGTACTTCGGCGACCTGAACGATCCCAACTCAGCCATCAACCAGGCGATGCGCCAGGTCCAAGAGCAAGGCGAAGAACTGGTCCAGCTTCGGCCCGACCGGGGCACCCGACCACGAGCTTGGTACGCCGGAGAAGCTGCCCAAGTGGCCATAGACCGCGTCCCTCAAGAGGGACAAAGCTACGGCGTGGACACATACAACATCCACCGGTGGAAAGAACAACCTTCGGAAAACTCCTCTGCCACCACCGAAAGAGCTAACCAGGAACCATGAACCACTCGGCGAAAACCGCTCAGGCTGCGTCCTCGCACCGCACAACTCGGCGCAAGTTTTTAGCCTTGGGAGCAGCAGTGTTGGGTTCGGCCGGATGGACCGCTTGGGGCTGTGGGGCCCAAAACAGCACCGATTCCCCGGCTTCCGGGCCGGGTGGAGCCAACGCTTCGGCAAGCTCCCCCGGTTCCGACAGGGCCGAGGATGCCCTGCGTCGGGTGGACTTGGAGCAGTGGCGTCGGAAGCGCAAACCTCCTTATCGCCAGGGACGGATGGCCATGCCGGGGGTGTGCCAATTGCCCGGCCCCGGGGCCAAACGCAATTGGCCTGATCCGAACAAGTACAAAAATGTCCGCGTCGTGCCCGGCATGTGCCAGCTTTGTAGCACCGTCTGCGGCATCCTGGGCTATGTCAAGGATGGACGATTGATCAAGGTGGAGGGGAACCCTCGGGACCCCAACTCTCGGGGCAAACTCTGCGCCCGAGGCCAAGCCGCCTTGAACCACCAATACCATCCCGAGCGTCTTCTCTATCCCCTGAGGCGCGTCGGAGCCCGAGGCGAAGGCCGGTGGCGGCGGATCAGTTGGGACGAAGCTCTGGACGAGATTGCCCAGCGACTTCGGGCGGTGTTGGACAGCGGACGCCCGGAGGAGTTTGCCTTCCACCAGGGCCGATTGCGTTCTAAAGATATGGTGCGCCGGTTCCTCAACGCATTTGGAACCCGAACCCAATTGTCCCATCGGGCTTTGTGCTCCGGAGCCCGTCGGGCAGCCGTGTTGACTTATATCTGGGAAAGCGACTGGGACCTGACTGATGTAGAACACGCCCGATACATCCTCAACTTTGGTTCCAATGCGTTTGAAGCTCATCAGGGCCATGTCCCCCTGGCTCAAAGAATTCAAAACGCCCGATTCAACCACGGAGCCAAGCTGGTCACCTTTGATGTGCGGTTGTCCAACACGGCCGCTTGTAGTGATGAGTGGTTTGCGCCGTTTCCGGGCACGGATGGGGCCATCGCCTTGGCTATGGCCCATGTGATCATGCACGAGGGGCTTTATGACGAAACTTTCCTGCGTGATTGGACCAACATCACTCCTGAGGAACTCAAAGATCACCTGAAGCCCTACACGCCCCAATGGGCCGAACAGGTCAGTGGCATTTCGGCCCAGGACATTCGGCGCATTGCCCGAGAGTTCGCTCAAGCGGCTCCCCACTGCACCACGCTGTGCAATCGGGGCTCCTCGGCCCATCTGAACGGCTACTACAACGATCGGGCCATTCATTTGCTCAATGCGTTGGTGGGGAGTGTGGGCCGGGTGGGCGGCTGGTGCTGGAGCCCTTGGAGCGGGGTCACTCCGCGACTCAAACCGCCTCATGTCCCGCCCACGCCTGATACCTACAGCGTGTTGGAAGACCCGCCCGAGTATCCCCTGGCCAACACCTGGCGGCGGATGCGTGTGGGGGAGATTGTGTACTTGTATCTGCTTCAGCGTCGGGCCCGATTGCAAGTCTATATGACCTACAACCTGGACTCCCCCCTGACCTGGCCGGAGGAGAGCCTCACCAAGCGCGTTTTGTGCGATGAGGAACTGATTGGGTTCCATGTGGCCATCACCTGCTTTTACAACGAAACGGCTCATTATGCCGACCTGGTGCTCCCTTGGGCGACTTACCTGGAGCGTTGGGACCTGGACGCTCGGGCTTCTTATCAGTTGCGGCCCTATGTGGGCTTGCGCACTCCGATGGTCAAGCCGTTGGGAGAGGCTCGGGACATTCGGGAGTTTTTCCCTGAGTTGGCCCGACGCATCGGACGCGGTCTAGAGCGCTGGTTCCCGGAGCGGAGCGTAGAGGAGTACATGCGTCAATGGGCCGCCGGAGTGCCGAAAAACCCCAAGACCGGAAAATCCGGCCTGGATCGCTTGCTGGAAGAAGGCGTTTGGGAAGACACCCAGTTTGAACCCTACTACGAACCCTACCTGCGGCCCGTGCCCCAGGAAGAACTCCAAGGGGCTCAAGTGGACCCTCGCACCGGGATCATTACCAAAGACGGCCAAGGGATAGGGATCATGTATCGGGGCCGTGCGGTGCGCGGGTTCGCCACCCCCAGTCGCAAGCTGGAAATCAAAAGCTTGTTTGTCCAAAAAATTGGCCGCAACGAAGACTGCACCGAGCTGATTCGCCTTGCCGGGGTCAAAGCCCGAAACCGACCCCCTGAGCACAAAGGGCACTCGGTCCAAATCGTCCCCTTGCCCTGGTGGTTCCAATTGCCCGAGCATCAACGCTTGCGCGACGATGAGCTAGTGATGACCAGCTTCAAGTGGAATGTGCACAATCACGGGCGCACTATGAACCTGAAATGGCTGGCCGAAATCGTGCACACCAACCCCGCCTGGATCAATCCCGAAACGGCCAAGAAGCTGGGCCTTCGGGACGGGGATTGGATTGAAGTGACGGCGTTTTTCTCCGAGTTTTTGGAAAAGACGGCTCCGCATGTGGTTCACCACGCCACACGCGACCCCGACACCGGACGACTGATTGCCGGGCGGATGCAGATTCCGGTGGTGCTGATGCCTGGGGTGCATCCGCGTGTGCTGGCCATTTCCAACTCCTGCGGCCACTGGCAATACACGGCCGTGGCCCAGGCCCGAAGACGCCCTCAAGGTGGCCACCTGGTCGGCACCGACCACCAGGGTTATCACGACGACGATTGGGTGCGCAATATGTGGTGGGAAGACCCCTCTGACGGCACACCCGGACGGTGGAAGCCCAACACCGGCCGCGGTTGGAACCAGAACCGCATCTTGCCCATCGCCCCGGATCCCATCACCGGACAACAGGCTTTCCACGACACCGTGGTCCGCGTGCGTAAGCTGGAGCTGAGCTAGCGGGAACCAGGGCACTTCAGCAGGGGCAGGAGCTGCGTCCCTGGAGCAAGCGGGTAAGGAAAGGAGCACAGGCCGTTGAGCCTCGGGGCAAAGCAACTTGGGCGTTTCTTGCGTACTCCACGGCGTAGCGGGCAACCCCCGTTGTTCCCGCCAGCCCAGCTAGACTTTTCAAATCTCCCGGCGGCCAGGACAATGGCTGACCGGAAGAGCCGATTTGGCTCGCGCCAAGATTTTTCCAGGTTCCTAGGAAGGAGAAGCCGATGGAGTGGTTGGGAATCCTGGTTTCAGTGCTGGCGACGGCTCATGTGCTTTTATTGGGCCAAGCCACATTTGGTCCCTTGATAGCGTTGGGTTGGGACTGGGCCGGAGCCGAGCCCCATGCTACCCAGCAAGCCCAACGGATTACCCGAGGAAGCCTGCATGCCTTTTGGGGCACGGTGCTGACGGGACTGGTGATGTTGGGCCTGTACTTTCGTCCCGGCTCCTCGCCCGAGCAGCTCCACCCAGTGCTGGAAGGGCTCAAAGTCCTGCCCCATCGCCGTCTGGCATTTGGCGCCTTGGAGCTGGTGTTCACTTGGGCTTGTTTGGAAGGGGCCTTGTGGGGATGGCGACGGTGGCGGCGTTGGGCGGTGTATGGGCTGCTGGTGCTGGGTGCCACCAACTTGTTGTGGCACTTCCCGCCTCTTTTTGCGGCTATGGTGGTCGCCAGCACCCGAACGGAGCTATGGGGACAACAGCTCAGTTATCGGGACACCCTGGCCTTGTTTGCCGATCCGGAAACCCTGGCAAGAGTTTTCCACGCCCTGCTGGCTGCCGCAGTGGCCGCGTGTGCGTGGAGCAGCCGCGTCGTGCTCCGCACACCTGTTGAGCAAAAGACCCAAGATACACTCCCAGACGACTTCGCTCAGCGAGGGCTTCGCCGCCTCGGCCTGGCAGCTCTTGTGGCCGGAATACTTCAATTGCCGGTGGGCGTATGGCTCTTGATGG
>JAJRRR010000436.1 GCA_024279285.1 Planctomycetota bacterium | reverse complement strand
GGAACCTTCTTCTTTTCCCGGCGGCGGAAAGGGGCGGCTTGCCGAGCGTTTTCCCGTGGCAACTGCTCCACCTGCTGCTTGAGCCGGCGGACCTGTTGCTGCAGGCGAACCACGCTGCGGGCGGCTTGGAGAGGGTCAAAAGGCATGGCCGTACCCTACCCACCCTCCCCCTCCGAGGCAATGCTTGTAGGCTAAGCGGGTACGAAGCCTGGGGGGATCAAGGGGCCGGCGTGGTGGGAAGCGTGATTTTACAAGGGAAAAATTTTCCAGGTGCATATGAACAAATCAGCGGCCACTTTCAGACCACGAGAAGCCCTGGAGCGCAAGGGGGAAAGGGGCTCGCCGTTAAAACCCCTCTGGCCGCTTTAACCTTACCAAATTCATAAGAATATGAAGAAAAAACATTTCCCCACTCTGGGGGGAAGCCGTCCCTGGGGGTTTTCTGAGCTAAGGATTGTGTGAACCCCCTAAATGCAGGGTGGTTTTAGTTTTTGAAAAAACGGGACGCGGTCTTTGTCGTAGGGCGGCCACTGCCGTGGGCACGCAAAGGACCCGGGACGGGGTGCTGCCTTACCGACCGGCTGCGTGCAGCGGAAGTGGAAGCACCTAGGGGAGAGCACCATGACTGACGCAGCAAAACGAACCCAAGCTCCTCCCACGAAACAGCCGATCCCTAGCGGCCAGAACACCGGCGATCAACAAGAGTTGCCCGGCTCGGGTTTGAACTGCGCCAAGGCCGCTCCTTTGCAAAACAATCTTGCCACAACCAGGGCCAACCAGCCAAACCACTGCGACACAAGCTCGGGGGCCAGCGATGACCATAGCAGCATCCAGTCCCCAGGTTCCAATCAGCCGGAACCTAACACCAGCAGCTTGCTCAGCTTGTCGCACTGGGAACGAGGACAGACTCGCGTCCTGGAACGGATTGCTATGGGAGTTCCACTGAGCGAAGTGCTCAGCGTGCTGGTGGAAGAAGTGGAAAAGCTCTTTCCTGATACCCATGTGGCCGTGCTGATCCTGGACGCCCGAGGGCGAAAACTGCTCCGAGGAGCCGCTCCCAGTCTGCCCGAAGTGCTCAGCAAAGCTCTGGACGGCTTGGAGGTGGCTCCGGGGTTTGCCTGTTGCGGCACGGCGGCTGCCACCGGTTCGCGCGTGGTGGTCCAAAACATCGGTTCCGATCCGCATTGGATTCCCTTGCGTCAGGTGGCCCATCAGGCCGGAGTGCGGTCCAGTTGGTCCGAGCCAATTTATTCCTCCAACGGAGCACTGCTAGGCACGCTTTCGTTGTTTTGTCGTCGGACCAGTTGTTTCAATTCTTCCAGTCGTCAATGTGTGGCCACCGCAGCTCATCTGGCCGGAATTGCCATTGAACGGGACCGTTTTTCGCGGGAACTGGTTTGGGCCAAGGAACAGGCCGAGGCGTCCAATCGGGCCAAAGCCCGATTCCTGGCCAATATGAGCCACGAAATCCGCACTCCTATGACAGCCATCTTGGGATTTGCCGAACTTTTGCGCGAACAGGCGGCCGGGTCCCCTTGCCAGGAACTGGCCGACATCATCTATCGCAACGCCAGCTACTTGCTGAAGATCATCAATGATGTGCTGGATCTGTCCAAAATTGAGGCCGGAAAAATAGAACTGGACTGGCAACGCATTTCTCCCTTCCAATTGTTGAGCGATGTGCATCAGATGATGCGTCGCCCGGCCGAAGAAAAAGGGCTGAAGCTCACCCTGGAGTATCGCTCTCCTTTGCCGCGCAGCATTCGCACGGACCCTTACCGCCTGCGGCAGATATTGATCAACTTGGTGGGCAATGCCATCAAGTTCACTTCCCAGGGTTCGGTGCGCATTGTGGCCCAGTTAATCCCACCTTCCAGCAGCAAGCCGGCTCTGGCCGTAGATGTGATAGACACCGGAGTGGGCATTTCACCTGAGAAGTTGGAGATGATCTTTCAGCCATTTGTGCAGGCTGACAGTTCTACCACCCGTCGTTTTGGGGGCACAGGCTTGGGACTGGCCATCAGTCGCCATTTGGCCCAATTGCTGGGCGGAACCATCACCGTGACTAGCACACCTGGCCGGGGAAGCTGTTTCCGCCTCGCTGTGGGCGTGGACCCTCGGGATGTGCAGGACTTGGTCCATCCTGACCAGCAGAGCACCAACACTCAAGCCCTTCTGAACCAATCCAAGGCTGTCACTCCCGGACTTCAGGGCCATGTGTTGCTTGTGGAAGATGGGCCGGACAATCAACGGCTTATCTCACACATCCTTTCCCGAGCCGGAGTGCAGGTCACGGTGGCGAACAACGGTCAAGAAGCCTTGGGGTTGTTTGAACGCCATTGGCAAAAAGGGCAGCAGCCTCCGTTTGATCTGGTGTTGATGGACATGCAAATGCCGGTCATGGATGGCTACACGGCAGCACGGCTTTTGCGCGCCCGAGGATGGCAAGGCCCCATCGTCGCCCTGACCGCATTTGCCATGGCCCAAGATCGGCAAAAGTGCCTGGACGCCGGATGTGATGAATACCTCTCCAAGCCCATCCGCAAGCAAACCTTGCTGGAAAGTCTCAGTCGCTATTTGACTCCCAAGGCTCGTCCAAGCCCTTGCGATTCGGCTTCCGGATAAGGAGCGATTCTCTGGGAGTGGCTACCTGGACGCACCGGGGCGCAGCGGATTGCTCCGTTTCCATTCCGGAGGTTCCGAGGGCATCCAGGGCTCCAGGTCCACTCCCAGGGCATCGCACACTCGGTTGATGTAGTTGAAATAAGCAGCCACCTGCACTGCATGATGAATGGCAGCATCGTCCAGCCCCAAACGGCGTAATTGGTCAATGTCTTCTGCCTGCACCGACCAGGGTTCCAGGGTGATTTTCCATGCCAGGAGGGCCAAAGCCCGATCCACAGGCGAAAGCTCCGCCTGGCGGAAGTCTTTTACCACTTGTTCTACCAGTTGCTGGTCATTGACCTCCGACCGGAGGTCTTGGGCATGGGAAAGGGTTCAGTAATAGCAGTTGTTGGCCCGAGAAACCACAACGGCAATCAACTCACACTGGGTCCGAGTCAGCCCTCCCGGACGATACATCAGCTCCAGATACATATTCACCGAAGCAGCTAACACACGAGGCTCCACACTCATGAGCCGAAGGACCTGGGCCACATATCCGGCCCGTCGCTGCGCCTGATCGTACAACTGCTTCAGCTCCCCTTGAGCTTCTTCGGGAGAAACTGTGCGGATGTAAGCCATCGGCATTCTCCTTTGGAAAAGTGGAAGTGAAGAAACCAAGTCACAGAGTTAGAAGGGGCAAGGTTGAGTGCGTAGGGGGTGTGGTGCGGACCTCACTGGGCGGGCAAGGGGAACTGCACGCCTTGGGCCAAGGGGAGTTGGCGCCCCCAGTTGATCGTGCAAGTTTGGCGGCGCATGTAGGCACGCCAGGCGTCCGAACCGGCCTCGCGTCCTCCGCCGGTGAGTTTCTCCCCTCCAAACGCCCCTCCAATCTCGGCTCCCGAGGTTCCCACATTCACATTGGCAATGCCACAGTCGGACCCTTGGGCCGAAAGGAACAGTTCGGCTTCTTGCAAATTGTCGGTGAAAATGGCCGAGGAGAGCCCTTGGGGTACGCTGTTGTGGATTTCTATGGCTTGTTCCAGCCGTTGGTAGGGGATCAGGTACAAGATGGGAGCAAAAGTTTCTTCGGCCACGATGGACATTTGAGGATCGGCTTCCACCAGAGCCGGGCGCACAAAGTGACCAGGGCGAGAGAGCACCTCCCCGCCCCAGAGCACCCGACCGCCTTGAGCCTGGGCTTGTTGCAAAGCCGATTGCATTTGTTCCACAGCTTGGGCCGAGATCAAAGGGCCCATCAACACTCCCGGTTCCCAAGGATCTCCGATCCGAATGCTTTGATAGGCTTCCACCAACCGAGGCACAAATCGGTCCCAAACCGATTCGTGCACGATCAGTCGTCTCAGCGTGGTGCAGCGTTGCCCAGCAGTGCCCACGGCTGCAAACACCACGGCCCGCAAGGCTAAGTCTAAATTGGCATGAGGAGTGAGAATCACGGCGTTGTTTCCACCCAACTCCAGCAGAGTGCGGGCCAGGCGTTTGGCGGCACATTGGGCCACTTGCAGTCCCATGCGACAACTCCCCGTGGCCGAAATCAACGCCACACGCGGATGCTCCACCAACGGCTCGCCCACCTGTTGACCTGAACCCACGCACAGGTGAAACACGCCGGGGCAGTCCAACTCGCGTTCGATTTGCTGGCAGATTTTCATCACAGCCACGGCACACAGGGGAGAAAGCGTGGAAGGCTTCCACACCACGGGATCGCCACAGACCACTGCCAGCGCGGCGTTCCATGCCCAAACAGCCACCGGGAAATTAAACGCCGTGATCACGCCCACCACTCCCAGCGGATGCCATTGCTCAAACATGCGATGTTGAGGGCGTTCGCTGGCTATGGTCAGCCCATAGAGCTGACGCGACAGCCCTACCGCAAAATCGCACATATCGATCATCTCTTGCACTTCGCCCAGACCTTCGCTGAGGATTTTTCCGCTTTCCAGGGTCACGAGCATTCCCAGAGGTTTTTTCAGCTCGCGCAGCCTCTGGCCCAAGCAACGCACTGCCTCCCCTCGCACCGGAGGGGGAACCATACGCCAGTGCAAAAACCGCCGATGAGCGGCCTCGACCACTTGGCTCACATCCTGAGCCGTGCCAGTGCTCACCCCGCCTAGAGGTTCCTCGGTGGCCGGGTTGAAGGAAATCACTTCCTCTCCGCCGCCTTGATGCCAAGCGCCGTCGGAATAGATGCCGTGGTTGGATAGAGACAGCCCGAGTTGTTCCAATACCTCTCGCATGGTTGGTCCTCCCTAGTTGGGAAAAGCGTGGATCAAGGAACAAATGGCTGAGCACCCGGTTTTAGAGACTACCTGAAAAACTTTGCAGATGCGATTGACCGCGTCCTGCATTCCCGCCTTTCCCCCTGAGAGCCCAGCTAAACTCTACCGCGCTGCCGTCCGATTCTGGCTTTTCTAACTCCTAGCCCCTCAAATCCCAGTGCCAAAAGATCTAGCTAAGCTGGCTCAGCCGAATTTCTGAACCGGCTACCCTAAGTTTGTGCCAAAAAACCCAAGCATGGCCACCTGACCGCATCTCGGGGAAAGTTGGGCAAGCACACAGCGTTTGCACCGGAAAGATTTAGTATGTCGGTTCAGCTACACTTCTGGAACAAATGTGCCCAAAAGAAGTAGTTGTCAAAAAAGCCAATTGTGCGGCTCCATCGCTTCTCAGGGAAAGCCTTGCCGAAGGAGTCGGTAGTTTGTGCGGAAGAACCTCAGCGTGGGCATCCAGTCCTGTCTCCGGGAAAACTATGCGAAGGGAGTAGCTTACGCAAAACTCAAGTAGGGCCGTTTCACCACATTTCGGGGGCAGCTACACTCATGGATTTGGCAAGCTGGAGAGCCATCTGTTGGGGCTTGGTGTAGGTGGCCTCCGCCAGAGCTTCCGTTCCTGTGCCACTTGCCCCTTGGGGCGTGCGGGTATTGGCCCACGCCCTGCGCCTTGCAACACCCAAGGGGATGCGCTGCTCGCGTTGCAATTCCCCACTCCCTACTCCCCAATTCGCTATCTGCCATTCGCCGCAGGCTGTTCGCCTTTCATTTCTAGCTTCCCCGGTGCGGAGTTGCCGTTGGGAAGCGACTTTGCTGGCCATCTGAAAGTTTCGTCCCAGAATCTCGCTCTATGGGCTTCTTACGACACAATGGGGAAAAAAGAACGGTCTGGAGACGGAAAGTGACGAATTCTACGAAAGTGCTTTCCCTGGGCAAAAATCTCCCCTTGTTCCTCAACGCGTTTCGGGGGACCTTGACGGCCCGTTGAAGAACTCCGCACAAAGCCGAAGTGTACTTCTGAAGTTGTCTCAAATCCCGAAAAGCGGCAGCTTAGCTGTGACCTCGCCGTCCGGGCTTGCGTTTTTCAACGGGCTGGCGGGGCAGTTTTTCCACCGTAGGATTGTCAGAAATTTCTTGAAAGTGCGTATTATTTAGCAAAAGGGAATGACTGGAAAATCTTGCTTTCGTGAAAGTCACCGTAGAATGTCTTTCCTCGTAAACTCAAACTCAAATAGAGGAGTAGTTGATCATGACGAGGAAACAAAAAGCGAGAAAAGTGTTGGCTCTGCTGGATGAGTATCAACTTGAGGCGCTGGAACGGCTGCTGAACCGAGTGCCAGAGTCCCGCCGTGGAAGATTCCTGGAATGTTTTCTGGGAACAATCTATGACCTTTCCAGGGAGTACCGGCACACCCTCACCGGGGGAGCCATCGGTGGGCTCATTGGTTTTCTGATCGACAGTGCCATTCACATCCCCTTCACCAACATCCACCCCACCGGCTGGACACTCACTCTTCTAGGCGCCGCCTGGGGAGCCTTCCAAGGGTACCAATTGGACATTCAGGAACAGCGTATTGCCAAGACCGTTTTCCAGCGGCTACTGGCGGTTATCGTAGAGGGGCTGTGTGAGCAAGACGATGGAGAGGAGGCTCAAGTGTGCTATGCAAAGGCCTAGCTGCTTGTTGATCCAGCGTTTCAGTCTAGATTGATGGCCAAAAGATAACTGAAGTGGTTCGGCAATAAAAAATCAAAGAAGCTATTACCATGAGCAAGAAAAACCTCAAAAACGCACAAAGCAACAAATGCACGAAATCTAAAACCAAACTCAAGAAAACTGTGAACACAAAGACCACCAATTCCATTCCCGACGAGGTGATAAAGGATCTGAAACAGATTGCAACTCCTCCAAGCCGAAAGGGAAATGCCATGGGGAAAATTCTTAATTCTTCGGTGGTGGGAGGCGCTAGTGGATTCCTTTGGGCCATCCTCAGCGAAAAGGCGTTCGTAGAAACCCCTATCCTTTGGGGCTTGCTTGGCTCCACGGTAGCGGTCAGTTGGCCGGTGTTGTTTACCTGGGCAGGGATCGGGGCCGCAGGGGGTGGAGTAGCCGGCTTGTTAGGTGCGGTTGCCAGTGCTCACAAAGCGAAAACGCGAAAAGAGAAAAAGCGCAAGAAGTTAGAAGGGTACATCACATAGTTACGGTGCCCTCCAAAAGTTTGGCCCAACGCCTGAAAGTCCGTTCCTCGTATTTCTGTAGGAACTCTCCCTATCAAAATGACCCTTGGGAAACCGGGAAGCCCTCCAGAAGTTTCTCCTTTTGGGTCATGATATAAAAAGCATTTAGTCCCACGGGGGTGGTTATCAGGCGGGCAGGCCAACTGATGGGTGATTGTTGAAAAACGCTGAGCAATTCGTCATACATTTTTGCCATATGGGATTTGCTTCCATGCGGAGGGCTGTTCGTGCCGGTGGCAGCGCCACCCGCTGCAACGAGCCGCCCCTTCCTGCTTAGATGATGTATGGCAACACGAAGACGGTAAGTGCCCTGTGGTGCCCAAAAATAAGCGCGGATGCTTATCTCGGCGTCAAAGCACAACTTGGTATTTCCCTCATTCCTCAAAGCTGCCGTGCATCCTGCACCTTGCGGGGGACAAGGGACCCGCCTGCGTACATCACAAGGGCCATCCACCCTCTTTTCCAATTCCCATTCGCCACTTACCACTTGCCGCCGACTGCTTGCTACTGGCTGCTTCAATGTACTTCAAGCCTTGGGGCTGCTCCAACCCCTGGCCGATGAGAAGGGCGCACGCCGTAAGATTTACTTTCTGACGGAGGTTCGCATCCGGAGCTGAGGATCAGGCATACGGCTGCGGTGCAGATGGCGAGGACCGCTGAGGAATGTTTCCCGGGAAATGTCCACAAAGCGGAGCAATTCGTCCTGGGCGGCGGTTACTCCGATGCGAGGGGTGCGGACGATGTGTTCCGGGCTGGGGCGCTGACCATCTCCTTGGGCCACCCAAAGTCGTTGGCCTCGGGTCAGATTCCAACCGTCCAAAGAACGGTCTATGCCCAGGGCCTCACACAGCCGTGCCGGACCTGTGGCCAACAGACGCAGATGGTTTGTGCCACGACGCTGGGCCATCAGCTCCACGCCCAACAACGGCTCCAGGGCCCGAATCAGCACCGCCCAAGGCACCTTTCCAGTGTCAGTGACCACATTCATGCACCATCGGGAGTGAATCGGATACACATAAGCTCTGCCCCCTGGGCCGAACATGCTGGCGTTTTTTCGGTTGGGGCCTTGATAGGAATGGCTGGCCGGATCGCCATAGCCCAGGTAGGCTTCCACTTCTACGATCCGCCCACCCACCAGCCCTTGGGGCAAACGACGCACCAGCCACAACCCTAGCAGCTCTTGGGCCACTTGTTGCACATCACGCTGGAAAAACTCCACAGGTAGGGGACGCAGCGCATCTGCTCCTGGTTGCATTGCCATCCGGGCTTTCCCAAAACAAGGTGTGGTTGGTTCGGATGATCCTGGGGCTCTATACTAACACTTGGGTCCTGTGACCGAAAAACGACCTCAGTTTTCGGACCAGGTGGTTCAAGGTCTGGCTTCCTAGCATGGCAAACCCGGGGGCAAGTTCAAGTCTAGGGAGCAGAGAGTTGAAAGGAGTGATGTTTTGGCCTGGGCAAAACACCAGTGCAGACGATCTTCGTCGCGTGGTGCGCAGATGAGCCGTAGTCTTTGGCTTGGGCTGTTGGGAGTGGTGCTGGCGTGGGCATGGGCTTTGCCGCTGGAGCTGTGGGCCCAAGGACCCTTGCTGCGGCGTCCACGGGCAACGGTGTCGCCCAAAGTTTTCCTTCCCGAACCCGACGGCCAAGAAAAGGCCCAGCTCAAAAGGCTTCACGATCTTGTGCAAAAGTCCGCTTGGAACGAAGCCCTGCCGCTTTTAATAGAGCTGGCCGAGCAAGGCCATCGTTGGATGGTTCGCTTGCCCAATGGGCGTTTCAGCCCTGATGAACCAGTGCAACTGTGGGTGCCTGGCGATCAGTACCTCCAGTGGCTTTTGTCTCAACAAGAGCCTTCCATCGTTAAGCAATATCGTCAACTGGTGGATGCGAGTGTGGAACCGCAGTTGCGTCGGGCTTTGGCTCGACGGGACTTTGACCAAGTGGAACACCTGGTGCAAAAGTACCTTTGTGCGTCAGCCACTGAGGAGGCCTTGTTGATCTTGGGCGAGTGGTATTTGGAACAAGGTCGTTGGGACCTGGCACGATGGGCATGGCAACGCATCTGGCCGCTGACCCCGGAGCACGAGATCCCAGCCGGGGTGTTCCGCCGAGCCCTTCGAAAAACCGATGCTTCTTCGCCCCTACGCGCCCAGCTTCAGCAATGGTACGAGCCGGTTCAGCGAGGGCCTTATCGGGCATATCGGCTTCGTCACAGCAGTTGGCACCAGCCGGAGGTGTTGCGGCAAGTGGTGCGTTTTTGGAAGCAGCAGCACTGGATTCTCACTCCCTCGTGCCCGGAGCCTTCCACGCCGGTGGTGGATGTGCTGGCCCGACTGGTACTGGTGGAAATGTACTCCGGCCGAACTGACCAGGCCCAACTGCGCTTGAAGCAGCTTCAGACCCTTTTTCCCCAAGCTCCAGGTCGCTTGGGGGGAGCGGAAGGTCCTTGGGTGCAGTTGCTGCGGCAATGGTTGGAACAGGGGCGATGGCCTTCGCCTTCATTGGTGGTCCGAAGCTGGCCGACTTTTGCCGGCAATCAGCAGCGGTGTGCTGTGGCCCAAGGTCACCAGAAACGCTGGGTGTTGTTGTGGAGCAAGTCGGGCCTGCCTGCCGGACCTGCACCGGATTTGCAACTGGCTTTGGAGTTTGGCATCCGCATGCCGCCGGTGGCCGAAGATGTACGCCGCTGGCTCAGCTTTTTCCCGGTGGTCAGCCGAGGGCTTCTGTTTCTCAACACGGCCGATCACCTGT
>JAJRRR010000435.1 GCA_024279285.1 Planctomycetota bacterium | reverse complement strand
TCAATTCCTGCAACAAGAAGGGCTGACCGATCCCGGTCCCACAGGCCCGCAAGCTCAAAAACTCCGCCAGCAACAAATCCAGCAGGCTTTGCAGCGACACCGATCCCAGATCAAACGGGCCGAGATGCTCAGTATGACCTTGAACACCATCGGAGGAGGCTTGGGACTGGTCCTGTTTGGTCCTTTGGCCATGCGCTTGGGAAGACGCAGGGCTTTTATCGTCTATCACCTGGGCGCGTTTGTGGCCACGGTGGTGTTGTTTCGGGGGCTGATTGCCTATCAGGCTCCGGCTTGGGCACTGGCGCTGATGTTGCCGGTGTTTGGGTTTTTGACCTTGGGCATGCATGCCGGCTATGCGGTTTATTTTCCGGAGTTATATCCCACGCGGTTACGAAGCACAGGATCGGGATTTTGTTTCAACATGGGCCGGTTGGCCACCGCCGCGGCGTTTGTGCTTTTTGGAATGATCGCCATCACCGACGAGGCCAAGGCCCTGGTCCTTTCCCCGCTTTATCTGCTAGGAGTGTTGGTGGTCCTGCTGGCTCGGGAAACCCAAGGCCAGGAACTGCCCGAGTAGTTGCATGCGTTGTTTTTCTGGAGAGTGGCGATGGCAAGTGATCCTCCCGTCCCTCCGCTGGCTCAGCAGCTTTTCGGCACCCCTGAGCCGTGGTTTTCCCAAGGGCTGCGTTTCCGTTGTACCCAGTGCGGCAACTGCTGCACGGGGGAGCCAGGTTATGTTTGGGTCAATCAGCAAGAGGTGGAGCAGATTGCCCAGCATTTGGGTGTTTCTCCTGAAGAGGTCCGACGGCGATACACGCGTCGGGTGGGCCGACGGCGTTCGCTGGTGGAGTTTCCCAACGGGGACTGTGTGTTCCTGGACCCTCAGTCCCGACGGTGCAAGATCTACCCAGTTCGCCCTCGTCAGTGCCGAAGTTGGCCCTTTTGGATTTCCAACCTTCGCACTCCTGAGGACTGGCAACGCACCTGCCAGCAATGCCCCGGGTGTGGCCAAGGAGAGCTAGTCCCTTTGGAAGAAATCCTTCAGCAAGCGGCCATGATCCGCATTTGATTCGCCCAGGCTGGGACTTTTCGATCTTTCACGAAGCCGATGACCCGCGTCGGACAAAGGATTACAATGCAGAGGGCAATCGGTCACCGTGACGCTTCGGACCATGGATCATCCTGACAAAGTTCCGCCGCTGGTTGATTACTATTCGTTGACCGACCGGGGCTTGCGTCGGGCCAACAACCAGGACGCCTATGCCTGTGTGCCTGCACGGCAGTGGGATGTGTGGGAACACCGTGGGCACTTGTTCCTGGTGGCCGACGGTATGGGTGCGCATGCCGCAGGAGAGCTTGCCAGTAAAATCGCCGCCGAAGATGTTCCCCTGGCATATCAAAAGCTCCAAAAAGAACTCTCCGCTCCCGAGGCGCTCCGACAGGCCATCCTGGATGCCAACCAGACCATCCATCAGCGCGGCAGTCGCAATTTTGATTTCCAAGGCATGGGTACCACTTGCACCGCCTTGGCCATCAATCCCCAGGGAGCTTTGGTCGGTCATGTGGGCGACTCACGAGCCTATCGACTCCGAGGATACACGCTGGAACAGTTGACCCGAGACCACAGCCTCGTTTGGGAACTCAGACAACAGGGCCAGGAGGAATTGTTTCCGGGGATTCCACGCAACATTATCACGCGCTCTTTGGGTCCCAATCCCGAGGTGGAAGTGGACCTGGAAGGGCCGTTTCCGGTGCTGCCGGGGGACAAGTTTCTGCTGTGTTCGGATGGGCTCTCAGGCCAGGTGCCTAATCAGTGGATCGGTGTGATCTTGCGACTGTTCTCCCCCTACGAAGCGGCTCATTTGTTAGTGCACCTGGCCAATTTGAAAGGGGGGCCTGACAACATCACCGTCGTGGTGGTGGAGGTGCCGCATCGCCTGGGCGACGGTGTGGTTGCACCCGGCACTGCTGCCCGGCAAAAGTCGTCATCCTGGGCTTGGGTAGGTCCGATCCTGGGGGCTCTGCTGGGAACGATCGTGGGGGGAGTTGTGCTCACCAGAATCCCTCATCTGCAAGTGCACCCAGCAATAGGAGCCGTGGGCGGAGGGGTTGTGGGTGCCTTGCTGGGTTGGGTGTGCTCTAGACGGTCCCCTGCTGAATCTCAAAAGTCGGTGTCTCCCGATGCCACGGCTTCTCCACCGCCGGGTGGACCTTACACCCAGGAAGACTGCCACGCCGATCAACCAATGGTGGCCGACTTGCAAGAAATCCTCAAACAAGTCCGCGAAGCTGCCCAAGAAGAAGACTGGGACATCCCCTGGCAGGAAATCCAGCAACTGGAAGATCAGATCTCCCAAGCCCTGAACGAGCAAAACTACGACCAAGCCGTGCACGCCGCCGGAAAGGCAATCCTGACCATCATGCAACATGCCCGGGAACCTCAGGCTTGATGAGGCCTCCACCGCTGTAGAAGACTATGGCTCCTGAGTTTTGCCTTTCTAGTCCCCCACACCGGTGTCTTGTTGAAACGCTTGGAAGATCAGGGCTTGTTCTTGCTGTTCGTGGCGGCGCAAGTGGTTCCAGAAGCACCAGAACTCATCCACCAGGGGGGTTAGCCAGTCCGGGCCACGGCGACGATCCACACCCTGAGCCACCTTTTCACACAAGTCGCAAATCTGCTGAAACAACGGGCCGTGTTCGTTTTTCAAGCGTGCCGCCTGCTCAGAAAGCTCCGGAACTTCTTCCAACGAGGTTTCCAAATAGCCGCAGGCTTCTTCCAAAGTAAAATGCGTGGCCAACTGGTCCCGAAGGGCCTCCAACATCCGCCAAGTGTCCCGCAACGAGTGATTGAGCCACCGGCGGTTTTCGAATCGCTGGCGTGCTTGGTCTAACAACTGACGCAGCAGGACATCGTCTTCTTTAATTTCCTGCAAGAAAGCTGCGTTGAGCACGATGATGCCAGAGGTGATAGCCATAACAGTTCCCCTTTTCAGGTAAGCGGCTGGGAAGTGTCTTGCTGCCGCCCCCGATGAGCAAGAAGTGCAACTAGCAGTGTAAGCTTTTTGCCTTCCAAAAGCAAAACAAAAATGCGGCTTTTGTTTCCCATGCGGGAAACTCCAGCCGCAGCAGGGGAGAGTGGGTTATTTGCGGTTTTTCCAGTCAATGCCGGAGAGTCGGGCCAGGGCCAGCTCCAGAGCGTGGGTGCCGTCGCGGCCGTGGCCTTGAGCTTGCAAGGCAATGTAGAGCTGGTGGGCCAAGGCCAGCCCGGGCAACGAAAGGCCCATCCGCTTGGCCTCTGCCAAAGCAATGCCCATGTCTTTGATGAAATGCTCCACGAAGAAGCCCGGATCAAAGTTGTTCTGAATGATCCGAGGTCCCAGATTGGACAAAGACCAGCTTCCTGCCGCGCCGGAAGCTACGCTTTTGAGCACCGTTTCCAGGTCCAGCCCGGCTTTGTAACCATAAAGCAGGGCTTCGCACACGCCGATCATGTTCGTGGCGATAAGGATCTGGTTGACCATTTTGGTGTGCTGTCCGGCCCCGGGACCACCTTGATGAACGATGGTCTTGCCCATGGCTTCCCAGCAGGGCATCAGGGCCTCCACTGCTTCTTTGTCTCCCCCGATCATGATGGAAAGAGTCCCTTGTCTGGCACCCACATCTCCTCCGGAGACGGGAGCATCAATGGCATAGACGCCTTTTTCCTTGGCCTTTTGAGCAATTTCCACGGCAAGCGAAGGTTCGCTGGTGGTCATGTCGACGATGATGTTTCCGGGCTTGCAACCTGCCAGCACACCTTCGGGGCCCAGGATCACCTCGCGCACATCGTGCGGAAACCCGACGATGGAGAAGATCACATCCGAGGCTTCGGCCACGGCCTTGGGGCTGTTGGCCCATTGGGCACCCTGATCCAGCAGCTTTTGGGCTTTGGCCCGAGTGCGGTTATAAACCGTTACCTGGAACCCCTGGGCCAACAGATGACCGCACATGCTGGCTCCCATCACACCAGTGCCAATCCAACCCAGTCGTGTTTTGCCCGGTTGCACAGTTTCCAATGCCATCGTTGACTCATCCTTTCGGCACTAGAGGAACAAACCCAGTGAGCACCAGTTGAGCGGAAAAGCAAAGCGAACTATAGCCTAAGGGGTCTGTGGCTTGGTGCAACCGTTTCAGTTGGCCTGTTAAGGCTCTGGTCCCAAGGGCAGTCCTTCCCAAGAGGCTCTTCCCACGGGCCGGCATTGGGGTCCAGGGGCTCCGTCACCTAGTTTGGCTCGGGCCTGTTGGGCCAGTTTCAACAAACGGCGAACCACTTCCGGATGCTGGTCAGCCAGATTGTGTTTCTCGCCGGGATCTTGATGGAGGTGATAGAGCAACAGTTGGTCCATGGGCCGCCCGGCTCGGGTGTTGCGTCGGGCCTGAGGCACACTCAGGTGGAGCTTCCAGGGACCGCTGCGCACTGCATAGAGCCGATTGGTGTGGTAGTAGAAGAAAGCCTGGTAGGGAGTTCGGGCTCTGGGTTTTCCAAAAAGCAGAGGACGAATGTCGTGGCCGTCAATAGGGTGCTGAGGCAGTCGGGCTCCGGCCAAAGCAGCCAATGTGGGCAGGAAGTCCATCATGGTGCACAACTGGTGGCAGACGGTACCTTCGGGTACACGACCGGGCCAAAAGGCGATCAGGGGCACACGCATGCCGCCTTCCATGGTGGTATAGCCCCAGCCGCTAAGTGGAGCGTTGCTCCCCCGATGGCCCTTGCGCCAAGGAGTACCGTTGTCTGAGGTCCATAGGATCAGAGTGTGTTGGAGCAGACCCAGCTTTTGCAAAGCCTGAACAATCTGCCCGGTGCTGTGATCAAGCTCTTCCACGGCGTCTCCATAAGGGCCATTGGCACTGCGGCCTTGGAAATCAGGATGGGCAAAAGGCTGGGCTACACTTCCAGGTGCGGCATGAGCTAGCAGAAGGAAAAAAGGCCGGTGGCGGTGCCGCTCTATCCAGTCGATGGCCTGTTGGGTATAGCGTTGGGTCAGAAAGCGGCGGTCAGGACCCCACTGGACCACTTGTTCGTTTTCCATCAGAGGGAGCGGGGGCCAGTTTTTCCCTGGCCCAGGGGTCATGTCTTCGCTGTAAGGAATACCAAAATAGTAATCAAACCCCTGTTTGGTCGGCAGAAACTTCGGATGGTCGCCAAGGTGCCACTTGCCAATCAAAGCAGTGGCGTATCCGACCTCGTGGAGCACTTCGGCTAGGGTGACTTCCTGGGGATGAAGCCCATTAGGGGATCGGGGGCGCAGCACCCAACCATCAGGTTCCGTCCAGCCCAATCCCACCCGAACCGGATAACACCCCGTCATCAACGCTGCCCGCGAAGGCGTGCACACTCCGCTGGCGGCGTAAAAGTGCGTGAAGCGTCGCCCCCCAGCAGCCAAGCGATCCAGGTGGGGCGTGCGGTGGAGTTTGGATCCATAACAGCCCAAATCGCCATAACCCAAGTTGTCACAAAGGATAATGATGAAGTTTGGGGGGCGGTGGGAGCTGGAGGAGGCATGTGCCAAAGAGCACACTTTCCCAAGTACCAAGAGGGCCAGCAGTGCAAGAGACCGAGTTTGGAGAAAGTTTGGAGTCATTGGTTGATTTTAGTTTGGCGGAGGGTTACAATGGCGGTGTAATTGATACTGATTCTCAATTTCCCAATTTTCCTGGAAGACCCCTGGCGAGCTGGGGGGCTGGCGCCTCGGGCGACATGCCCCCCGGCTCCTTTATGCTAACTTTGAGTGATCCACGCAAGGAGCCTCACGATGGTGCGTCTGTCGCAGCTCCAAGTCGGTCAAGCCGCCGAAGTGTTAGATGTATTGGGCGAGGATGCTTTGGCGTGCCGGTTGATGGAGATGGGACTGACCCCAGGGGTGAGGGTGGAATTGATCGGCATCTCTCCCTGGGGCGATCCCTTGGAGTTCCAAATTCGCGGCTACCGCTTGAGCTTGCGACGCCAGGAAGCAGAACGCGTGTGTGTCAGGGCCGCCTGCTCGGTCAGCTAATGCCACCCGACCAGGCTCTCGCCCTGGTGTACCTTCCCTGTAGCCCTGCAAAGGACTTCCTCACTCGCCCACTATGTCTGCTCCCACCACCCCTCAGGCCGATCTGCAAACCGTGTCGGTCGCTCTGATCGGCAACCCCAACACAGGCAAATCCACCCTGTTTAACGCTCTGGCCGGTTTGCGACAACGGGTGGGCAACTATCCGGGCGTAACGGTTGAAAAACGCATCGGCCACTTTGACTACCAAGGAGTGCAGTTTGCCCTGATTGATCTTCCGGGCACTTATTCTCTCTCCCCCCGCTCCCCAGATGAAATGCTGGTGGTGCGGCTGTTGTTGGGCAAGTTGCCCGACCAGGCTGCCCCCGATGTCGTCCTCTGCATCGTGGACGCCTCCAACTTGGAGCGGAATCTCTACTTGGTGAGCCAGTTGTTGGAGTTGGGCCGACCGGTGGTGGTGGCACTGAACATGATGGACTTGGCCGCCAAAGCCGGAGTGGAAATTGACCACATCAAGCTTTCCCAACTGTTGGGCGTGCCTGTGGTGCCCATCCAGGCTCACCGACGCCTGGGATTGGATGAATTGAAGCAAGCCCTGCTTCAAGCTGCTTCTGCTTCCCCTCCCCGGCCACCCGAGCTTTTCCCTCAAGCCGTGGACCAAGAGGCTCAACAGCTAATCCAGAAGCTTCAGCAACTTTTTGAGCAGAGACCTTCAGATTCCGGCGATCCGTCCAACAACGGTCAAGGGCCGCTTCCGCTGTGTCTGGCTCGGCGGCTGTTGCTGGATGTGGGCGGATTTGTGGAGCTGACCCTGCTACCCCCCGAGCCATCCTTTCGCCAGGTGGTTCAACAAGCTCGGCAGCGTCTTCGCGAGCAGAACATCCGCCTTTCGGCCGTGGAAGCGGTGGCCCGATATGACTGGATCCGCCACATCGTCCAGCAGACCGTCCAACATCAGGAGGCCGGTCCTTCGTGGACCGACCGGATTGATCGGGTTCTCACCCACCGGCTCTGGGGCACGGCCGTGCTGGCTTTGGTCATGCTGGCGGTGTTTGTCTCGATTTTCTCCTTGGCCCAATGGCCGATGGATTGGATTGATGCGGCCGTCACCGGCTTGGGCCAATTGGTTCAGCGGTGGTTGCCCCCTGGGCCGGTGCGTTCTTTGATCGTAGATGGAGCCATTGCCGGGGTGGGAGCGGTGCTGGTGTTTTTGCCGCAGATTATGCTGTTGTTTTTGTTCGTTGGGCTGTTGGAAGACTGCGGCTACATGGCCCGAGCCGCGTTCTTGATGGACCGCTTCATGTCGGCCGTGGGACTAAGTGGCAAGTCGTTCATTCCGCTGCTTTCCTCTTTTGCTTGTGCGGTGCCGGGGATCATGGCCGCGCGGGTGATTGAAAATCCCCGCGATCGCCTGGCCACCATCCTGGTTGCCCCGCTGATGAGCTGTTCGGCCCGATTGCCCGTCTATACGATCCTCATCGCTGCGTTTGTGCCCACTGATACCCTGCTGGGGCCCATGCTTCCGGCTTTGGTGCTTTTGAGCATGTATGTGCTGGGAGTGGTGGTGGCCATGGCCGTGGCCTGGACCTTGAAACGCACCCTGCTTCGTGGGGAAACGCCCGTGTTTGTCATGGAGCTTCCGGTCTATAAGTGGCCTTCGTTGCGCGTGGTGGGCTCTCGGGTGCTGGATCGGGCTTGGGCGTTTTTGAAACGGGCCGGAACGATCATCTTCGCCGTCTCCGTGGTGGTGTGGTTCCTCAGCTACTACCCGCGCGATGAGCGAACCGAGCAGACCTTTCAAGCCCGACTGGACCGCCTCCAGGCCCAATTGGCCTCCCTGCCCCCAAACTCCCCCAAGCGAGGTGACCTGCAAGTGCGCATCAGCGAAGTCCAAGCTCGAATGGAAAGTCAGCTTTTGCAGCACAGCATTCTGGGTCGGTTGGGCCGGTGGATTGAGCCGGTGGTGCGTCCCTTGGGTTGGGATTGGCGGTTGGGCTGTGCCGTGGTGGCCTCCTTTCCCGCACGAGAAGTGGTCATCAGCGTCATGGGAGTCATTTACGGTCTGGGCGAAGTAGATCCCGGGGAGAGCAGCTCCCAGAACCGGCTGATTCGCCAACTACGGGCTGCGGTGTGGGAAGGAACCGACCGACCCGTGTTCAACCTCCCCGTGGCCCTCTCGCTGATGGTTTTCTTCGCCTTATGTGCCCAGTGCGCTTCCACGCTGGTGATGGTGGCCAAGGAGTCAGGCCATTGGGGTTGGGCCGTGTTCACCTTTGCCTATATGACGCTGCTGGCTTACTTGGCAGCTTTGGTCACCTATCAGGTGGGCATGCTGCTGAGCTAGGTCCTCCAAAACCAGGAGCCCTCCTGTCATGTGGCAACATGCCTTGGTGCTGGTGGCGTTTGTTCTGGCAGTGGCCTATCTGGTGCGATGCACTTGGAGCCCCAAGGCACGCTCTTGTTGCGACCAATCCTGTGGCCACGGTTCCGACTCTCCGGGGCAGCTTGTACAATTAAGCTCTCCTGCCACAAACAATTCCAATCCAAACGATTCCACCGCTTGAGCCTGAACCGGTCATGTTAGATCGCCAGAAAGCTTGGGAACTGGTTTGTCAATACACTCAGAGCGAAAGTCTTCGCAAGCACATGCTGGCTGTGGAAGCGGCCATGCGCGCTTATGCCCGGCGATGGAACCAGGACGAAGAGAAATGGGGGATAGTGGGCTTGCTGCACGATTTTGACTACCAGCGCTGGCCTAACCCTCCGGATCATCCGCTCAAGGGAGCCGAAATCCTGCACCAGTTGGGCTATCCGGAAGATGTGATCTATGCCATCAAGTCCCACGCTGATTATCTGCCCGATTGCCCCCGTCGCTCTCTGATGGACAAAGCCCTTTATGCTTGCGATGAGCTGGCTGGGTTTATCACGGCGGTAGCGTTGGTTCGTCCAGGTCGGCTCCAGGGACTAACGGCCAAAAGCGTGCGTAAAAAAATGAAGCAGAAAAGCTTTGCCGCCAATGTTTCACGCGAGGACATCATCCGCGGGGCCGAAGACTTGGGCGTGGACCTGGATGAGCACATCCAGTTTGTCATCGATGCCATGGCCAGCATCGCCGACCAACTGGGACTTACGCCCGTGGAAAGTTCTCAGGCGTGAGTTCAGC
>JAJRRR010000434.1 GCA_024279285.1 Planctomycetota bacterium | reverse complement strand
TCTGGAGACCAACGGCACCTTGCCGGTGCCTGAGGGAGTGGATTGGATCTGTGTCAGTCCCAAAGCCGGTGCCCCTTTGGTACAGCGTCGGGGCGATGAGCTTAAGGTGGTGTTTCCCCAGCCAGGACTGGACTTGCGAGAGCTGGAACAGTTGGAGTTTGAGCACTTCTATCTGCAACCGATGGACGGCCCCCGGTACGAAGAAAACCTCCGCCTCGTGGCCCAATACTGCCTCCAGCACCCCCGATGGCGCGTGAGCCTGCAAGTGCACAAAGTGTTAGGCTTGCCGTAGTCGGGCTGCATCTTGCCGGGCATGCACAGGAGCCTCGGGGCTTTTGTTCTCCTGAAGCTCATGGCACACTGAGGCAACAAGCAGCCACGAACTCCTGCACGCCTATGAACCGCCGAACGCTGATCCGCGATGCCCTGGTAGTAACTCCTGGGGAAGTGCTGCGCACTTCGGTGCTAATAGAAGGCCCGAAGATTGCGGCTTTGGATGTTCCGGCCACGGTTCGGGCGGACGAGGAGGTTCGGGCCCGAGGAATGGTGCTTCTGCCGGGAGTGATTGATCCTCATGTGCACTTTCGTGAGCCGGGACTGGAGCACAAGGAGGATTTGCACAGCGGTTCCCGGGCGGCCGCTGCCGGTGGAGTGACCACGGTGCTGGAGATGCCCAACACGCGCCCACCCACTACCACCGTGCAACTCCTGCACGAAAAACTGGCCCGAGCTGCCCAAAAGTGCTTGGTCAACTACGGGTTCTTCATCGCTGCCACGCCAGAAAACCTGCAAGAGCTTCAAAAGGCCAAGCGCACCCCGGGAATCAAGATTTTCATGGGCTCAAGCACCGGCAACCTGCTGGTGGACGACCCGAAGGTGCTGGAGCGCATCTTTGCCCACACCACCCTGCCCATCGCCACCCATTGTGAAGACGAAGCCACGATCCGCCGCAATCGGGAACGGTTAGGGCCTCGGCTGAGCGTGGAAGACCATTCCCGAGTGCGCGATCACGAAGCCGCCCTGCGCAGTACCCAACTGGCCTTGGAGCTTGCCCAGCGCACACAACACCGGTTGCATGTGCTGCATGTCTCCACGGCCCAGGAAGTCCAACTTCTGGCCCAACACCAAGGACTGGTCACCGCCGAGGTGTGCCCTCATCACTTGTTTTTTAACACCCGGCACTATGAAACCCTGGGCACTTTGGTCCAGGTCAATCCTTCGATCAAAACGCCTCAGGACAACGAAGCCTTGTGGCGAGGGTTGCTTCAGGGCCACTTGCAACTGGTGGCCAGCGATCATGCCCCTCACACTTGGGAAGAAAAACAACGCCCTTATCCGGAAAGCCCCTCCGGGTTGCCTGGCGTGGAGAACTTGCTGCCCCTTTTACTGGATCAGGTCAATCGGGGGCGGATCACGCTTCAACAGGTGGCCCTATGGACTGCCGAAGCTCCGGCTCGGGTTTGGGACATGGTGGACAAGGGTCGCCTTGCTCCCGGCTATGATGCCGATCTGGTGCTGGTGGACATGAATCTTTCGCGCCAAGTGCGTCACGAGAACCAGTACACCCGTTGTGGCTGGACCCCCTGGCACGGAACCACTTTGCAGGGTTGGCCAGTGATGACTTGGGTTCGGGGACAAAAGGTGTTTGAAAAAGGGCGGTTTGACCTGAGGGTGCGAGGAGCCGAAGTGGTGTTTGACCACACTCGGGGCGGGTATTGGGCCACACAGGGCGGAACTTCCCAAGCGGAAGGATAAATGCCGCCGGGCCCGTTTAACGCACCGGACGATACCTCCTGGCCAGCTCCTCCAACGGCACTCCCCGATGCCAGGCGGCCAGCAGGAGCCAGTTTTGCACCGTTTGGCGCACCAGTCCTTGCCGCAGCCACCGTCGGGCACTGACCCAAACCGGCCCTGGCAACAGAAGCCACCGACCAAATCGGGCCACCTTTTGGGCAAGCAACACATCCTCCAGCAGCGGCACGGGGGGAAAACCGCCCAAGTGCCAAAACACCTCGCGGCGAACAAACAGGGCCTGATCCCCATAGGGCCGCTGCCACCATCGCACACGCAGTGCGTTGCCCCACTCCAGCAGGCGGAATCCCAGTCCTGGGGCGTCGATTCTTTGGCGAAACGCGCCCCCAGGGGCCCGACTAGCTTTCATGGCCCGACGCACCTGCTCCACACATCCTGCACTCAGGCGGCAATCTGCGTGCAAGAAAAGCAACACCTGGCCTTGGGCCCTTTGGGCTCCGCAGTTTTGTTGCAGGGCGCGTCCCCGGGCGGATTGCAAGGCCCGACAAGGTAATCGTTGCACTTGTTCCCAAGTGCCGTCTTCGCTTCCTCCGTCCACCACTATCACCTCATCGGCTCCGGCTTGCCAGGCACTGTGCACGGCCAGGGCCACCTGGTCGTGTTCGTTCCAGCAGGGAATGATGATCGAAACCTTCATTTTTGCGGAGTAAGATTTTAGGCACCGGTGGTAGGCAAGCCTTGACGGACTCACTATAACATGCACCAGTGGTGGTCCGAGCTGATCCAAGGGGCAAGGGTTTCCTGGGAAGATTCAAGCGAGGATGAAGTTGCGATTGGGAGTGGTGGGCTTGGGCCCGGCGTGGCAGCGGCGATACCGTCCGGCGTTGCGGGCTTTGAGCGACCGGTTTGAAGTGGTGGCGTTTTGCGAGCCGGTGGCCCATTTGGCCCGAGCTGCCGCCGTGGAGTTCCAGGCCCAATGGACCCAAGGGTTCCGCGCCCTGGCCCAACGCCAAGACATTGACGCCCTGCTGGTGCTGGCTCCCCAGTGGTTCGGCATCTATCCGGTCCTGGCCGCCTGTGCCTGCGGCAAAGCCATCTTTTGCGCCAACACCCTGGAGATGACCTTGGAACAGGCCACCCAATTGCGCAAGCGGATTTTGGACTCAGGCGTGGCCTTCATGGCCGAATTTGCTCCCCGATACGCTCCGGCCACCACGCGCCTCAAGGAGCTGATCGTCACGCAGTTGGGCCAGCCTCGGCTGTTGTTTTGCCATGTTCGGGACAGCTCGGGCCGGCGGTCGCCGCTTGCGGCATTGATGGAATTGGTGGATTTGTGCCGTTTTGTGGTGGGTCGGGAACCTAGTTCTGTTTGGGGAGCTGTGCACGGTTCTTCCCAAGGGGGCTTTGACGGAGATTATCAGTTCATCCATCTGGAGTTCCCCCATCCAGAACACCCAGAACTGGCAGCCATGGCCAACATCAGCTTCGGTCGCTACATTCCGGACCATTGGCCCGAGGCTGTCTCCTTCCGTCCTCCAGCGGGCCTGCAAGTGCAGTGCGAGCACGGCGTAGCTTTTGTAGATTGGCCGGACAAGCTGGTGTGGTTTGACAAAGCCGGGCGGCATCTGGAAAACCTGGAAAGCGAGCGCCCCTTGGGAGAGCTGTTGCTGTTGCAGTTTTACCGACATGTGACCAGCTTAGTTCGCCGCACAGATAGTCTGGAAGACGCCTATCGGGCGTTGACCATCGTGCGGCTGGCAGAAGAAAGTTCTCGCCAAGGTCGTCGTATCCAGATTGAGTATCCCGACTCCCCTTGGGCCAATTCCTCATAGCCGCTTTCTTGCACTCAAGTTCAGCGGTGCAAAGGAGTTAGCATCATCTTGGTTGGTTCCAAGTGTGGCACCGATGCGAGGCAAGCCGGGTTTTCCCAAGCTTGGGCGACCGCTATATTAATATCAAAGTCCGCTGCATTTCTTGACCAATTGCACCGGATAATTTTTGCCCACGATCAAACACAAGCGATGAGTTCGCCCAACCAGCAACCTGATCCTTGGGACCTGATTGCCCAACAAGTGGGAGCTGTGCCCAGCTCCTCGGAGCCCTCTTCGTCCTCTTCTGCCTCGGAAACCTCGGAAGCGGAAGCTGCCGAACCGGCATCATCCCCTGCCCCTCCGCAGCCCAAGGGCCGCCCCCCCGCTACAGAAGCCCCGACCCCTGAAATCCCCGATGCAGCTTCGTCGGTCAAGCCTTCCCCGGAGCCTTCTGCCGCCGAACCTGCGGCCCCAAAGACCGGTGTGTCGGAGGAACCGTTAATGCAGTCGATTTGGAGCACGGGCTCCACGGGGAGCAGCCGCTCCGGCACGCGGCGGCGCAGTGCGCCCAAGACCGATTGGACTGCGCTGGCCCGATCCTTGGGAATCCCAGTGCCGGAGGAAAGCTCCTCTGCTCCAACTCAGGAATCCCCAGCCAGCACCGTAGAAGCGGCTCAGCCGGAGCCTTCGGCTCCTTCGCCCCAAACGGAGAAGGAGGAGGCTCCAACACCTGAAGGAACGGAATCTCCGGAGGGGGGTGCATCCCCTCTGTTGGAAGCTGCTTCAGAAGTGGCTCCTGTCCAGGCCCCTTCCGCTCCGGAGCAAGAAGCGGAACCGGCACCTGGGCCGGGGCGTGGGCGGAGGCGTCGGGGGCGAGGTCGGGATCGGGACACCCGACGGCGAGGACCGCGTGCCCGATCCGCAAAGGCCAAGGAAGCTCCCCAATCCTCCGAGTCTCCCTCAGACCGAACAGAATCGCGTCCTGCTGCACCTGCCCAGATTGAAACCGTCCCCACTCAGCAGTCTGCCAAGTCCTCGGAGAATCAAGAACACGACTCGGCCGGAAAAAAACGTGCCCGAAATATCCCCTCCTGGGAAGAAGCGGTGGGCCTGATTATCCAGTGGAACTTGGAGCATCGGGCAGCTCAGGCCGCCCAACGAAGCTCTCGACCCGGACGACGCTAAACTTCAGGGCAGCAAATTCGGTTTTGGCCTCACGCCACTTCTCCCAGGGTGTGTTTCCTCGTGGGAAAAAGCCTCTGCTATGGCCCCGACAAAGGTCCCTTATCTGGATCACCACGCCACCACCCCGGTGGACCTTCGGGTGGTGGAAGCGATGCTGCCGTATTTTTCCCAGCAGTTTGGCAATCCGGCCAGTGTGAATCACGCCTACGGGTACGAGGCTGCCGAAGCGGTGGCTGCCGCCCGAGCCCAACTGGCCCAAGCCCTCGGAGCTGAACCGCGCGAGCTGATCTTCACCAGCGGAGCCACGGAGGCGAACAACCTGGCCATCTTAGGCTTGGCCCGACGCACCCCAGCCCAACGCCGCCACATCATTGCCCCCCGCACCGAGCACCCTTCCGTGCTGGACCCGCTCCGGTATTTGCAACGCCAAGGGTTCCAAATCTCTTGGCTTCGGGTCCAAGAACACGGCAAGCCGGATGCAGGGCGTGTGGACTTGGATCACTTGGAACAACTTCTGCAAAAGCCCACCGCTTTGGTATGCGTGATGCTTGCCAACAACGAAATTGGCGTCATCCAGCCGGTGGAACAAGTGGCCCAACTGGCACATCGCCACGGGGCCCTGGTTCATTGCGACGCCACGCAAGCGGTGGGACGGATTCCGGTGGATGTGCGCCGCTTAGAGGTGGACACGCTGAGCTTTTCGGCTCATAAGTTCTACGGGCCCAAGGGCATCGGAGCCCTGTTCCTGCGTCGCCGCGACCCCCCGGTGCGATTGGAACCGCTGCTTTACGGCGGGGGGCACGAGCGAGGGCTGCGATCCGGCACGCTCAACGTGCCGGGCATCGTAGGCATGGCCGAAGCCCTGAAGCTGGCCCTGCAAGAGCTACCACAAGAGTCTCGCCGTCTGGCCGAGCTTCGCAACCGGCTTTGGAGTCTTCTTGAGGAAGCTCTCGGGGATCAAGTGGTGCTCAATGGCCCAGTGCTTGATCGCCCCCAGCTCCGGCTGCCGGGAAACTTGAACTGCTCCTTCGTCGGCGTGGAAGGGGATGCCCTGTTGGTCGGCGTTTCTCAACACCTAGCGGTTTCTTCCGGCAGTGCTTGTTCCACGGCCGAGCCGGAACCCAGCCATGTGCTGCGAGCACTGGGGCTGGAGGATGCGTTGGTTCGGGCCAGTTTGCGTTTCGGGTTGGGACGCTCCAACACTGCTGAGCAGATTGACCAGGCAGCCCAGGCGGTGGTTCAAGTGGTGCGGCGGCTTCGCTCTGCCTCTACATGTTCGTGAGCATATCCGGCCCTGAGCCACCTAAGAGCCGATCCATCGCTTCGGTCACTTGTTTGCTGATCCGGGGATTGCGCACATACACCCGGCAGATGCGATTGGCCAAAGGGAGTTGTCGATACACAGGGCTTTGTTCCAAGGGGACCACCTTGCCAGTGGCTTCGTCGTAGAGGAAGTTCTGCCCTGCGGCGGGGCCTTGGGTGCCGGGACGATGGACATATCGGGCCACATCCACCCGAAGCTCCTCTTGGCGAAGTTCCTCCGGGAGCAGCTCCCGCAGCTTCTGTTCCACCACACGACGATCACTGAGAATGGAAAGCGTTTCGGCGTCCTGAGGGCCCACGGGCACTTCGCGCTGGCAAGCCATCTTCCACACCACTTGCCGCCGCAAAAACTGCTGCCACTTCCGACCCAGGCGACGCTTCTGCTCCTCGTCGCTTTCGGCCCAACTTTGTACCTGCACCAAAAGCGACCACTCAGTAAAACGCTGATACTCTCTCAGATGCTCCAGCGGATTGCCCGGAAAAAGCAAATGGCGACTTTCGGCAAACAAGTCTTCCAGCAGCAGGTCCAACGCCCGAACCGTGCGGTGGAAATAAACCGTGCGGAACAACTCCGCGCGGATTTCCATGAATCGCACCAGAGCCGAAAGCCCTCGTGAGTGAATCGTCAGCCCCCGCTGGGAGAAAAAGCTGTAGTGAAGCAGCCGCTCCAGATCAAACGCCCGATGGCTGTAGCCGGTGGTGTAAGCGTCCCGAAGCACAAAATCCATGTTGTCCACCGTGTAAATGCCACAAAACAAGCTGCGTAGCATTTTCAGCCATCGGGGAGCCGGGGGATCGTCGCGTCCGGGCCGAACGATCAAAAACACCACATGCTCCGGATCCAGCCGCTCGTGGTCTTGCAAGGTGGAGTTGGGATTGCGGCGCAGGTTTTGCAAAAGCGGGGCCAACTCCCGGCGAATGATCTCCGCTCCCAGCGTCTCGTGGGTAAGCCCATACTGCACCAACAAGTGTTCGTCCAAAAAGTGCCCAAAAGGCCCATGGCCCACATCGTGCAACAGCGCCGCCATGCGCATCAGAGTTTCCACATAGCCCAGGCTGGGCACATCCTCGCACACCAGGCGCAAGCTCCCGTAGAGCCGATGCACCGCCCGGGAAGCCAGGTGCATGGCTCCCAGCACATGCTGAAAACGCGTGTGTTCGGCACTGGGAAACACATACCAGGCAGTCTGGAGCTGATGGATTTGGCGCAACCGTTGCACCCAAGGGTGATCGATCAGTTCTCGTTCCACCACCTCCCCGCTACCATCTGGAGCACGAGCCACAAAGGGGATGTACCCATGGATGGGATCGTAGCTGAGACTCTGGAGCTCGTACTCGTGCATGGGCAGGCTCTCTCCAAGAGTTGCCAAGGGGCGATTTTTCCTTTTTCCCAGAAGTGCTTATCCCGGGGTGGACCTGTAGGGAGCAATTCTATCCTACAGGTTTTGTCAAGCGGAAGCATGGTAGGGGGTTCAAGGGATTTTTGGCCCACAACGCCTGGGAAAGAAAAACTTCCCCCGTGGGTGTGCACTGGGCGAGAAAGGGGATGAAGTGCGGAGGGCTGTCCGATGAAACACACCCGAAAAACGCAAACTCTGCAACACAATCCCAACGGCTGGCCGATGTGGATGAAACGCCTGCTGAGCCTGGCTTTGATCTGGCATCTGCTGGCCGTGGTGGTGCCTCCGTTGAGTGTGGACCCCGGAGGGAACAGTCCCGTGGTGGGCGCGGCCATGAGAGTGCTTCAGTGGTATGTGGGTCCGTTGTATTTGAATCACGGCTATCGGTTCTTTGGGCCCGATCCGCCCCTGGTGAGCTATTTGCTTCGCTACGAGGTGGTTTTGCCCGATGGGCGGATCGTCACCGACACCATCCCGGATCATCAACGCATCTGGCCCCGACTGTTTTACCATCGCCATCTGATGCTCACTTCCCGGCTTCAGGCAGCCCAATTACCTCCTGATCACCCACTTCAGCAAGCCATGGTGCAACCCTATCTGGCCAGCTATGCCCAACACCTGGCCTGGCGCTACAAGGCCCAGGTGGTGCGACTCTACCTGGTGGAACATCGGGCTCCCACGCCCGAGGAAGTCCTTCAAGGGCGCAAGCTCACCGACCCGGAGCTTTACCAGAGCCGGTTGGTTTACACGCTGGAACAAGTTCCCTCTGGAGAGCCGCAGCCGTGAGAAGCTATTGGCGAGAGCTTGCCGAGTGGTTGGCCCAGTGTTGGGATCGGTTTTGGTTTCGTCCGGCTCGGGCCGAGACGCTGTGTTTGCTTCGGGTGCTGTGTGGCTGGATGTTGCTTTACACGCACGCGGTTTGGACGCTGGGGTTGGAGGATTTTTTTGGCCCTCGGGCGTGGCTGACCGCCCAAGCTCTGGCCCAAAGCCCAGAATCCCACCCCCTGGCCTGGAGCTGGTTCTGGTGGATTGAAAGCTCCAAGGTGCTTTGGACCGTGCACCTGGCCGCACTGGTGGTGCTTGGGTTGTTTATGCTGGGAGTGTGGACGCGGATCACTTCGGTGCTGGCGTTTCTGATCACAGTGGCTTACTGTCATCGGGCTCCAGCGGCCACCTTTGGGCTGGACCAGATGAATGCCATGCTGGCCATGTATTTGATGCTCAGCCCTTGTGGGCAGCGCTACTCCCTGGATGCCTGGCTGGCCCGAAGGCGTGGCACTTCGCTACGAGAGCAGCAAACTCCCAGCATTTGGGCCAATGTGATCTTGCGGCTCATTCAGGTCCACATGTGCGTGATTTACTTTTTTGCCGGAGTGGGCAAGCTGCAAGGGGCGACCTGGTGGGACGGCTCGGCCATGTGGTGGGCGGTGGCCAGCTACGAGTATCAATCCTTGGATCTGACCTGGCTGGCAGCATGGCCAGGAGTGCTCGCCTTGGCCACTCATCTGACCGTTTGGTGGGAGGTGTTCTACCCGGTGCTGGTGTGGCCCCGATTGCTTCGGCCCTTGGTGTTGGGCATGGCTGTGGTAGTTCACACGGGAATTGCCCTGGCGTTGGGTATGATCACTTTCGGAGCCGCCATGCTGTTAGGCAATCTGGCTTTTGTGTCCAGTCAGACGGTGGATCGGCTCATCACCGGCACGCTTGCGTGGTTAAAGCGCCCCAGGGTGTAAGCTCCTCGCTGGCTAATCTGTCAAAGCCTTCATCACTTAGGCCGTCAAGGCTGGCACTGCTAGAAAGCCAGCACGAGACAGGGCGTTGGTCGGTGCAGTGGGGGGATGCAATTGACCTGAGCAGAAAAGGGCTCCTATAATCTCGCCCTCTTTTTCCCACGGCACTCTTGGGCTGAGCTTGAAGAACTTGACCACCGTGCGGAGGCTGAGGCACTGGGCACTGGCCACTTGGCTGGTCCTGGGCGCATGTTGCTGCGCCTGGGCTCAGCAGTTCCATTTGCCGCGCCCAAGCCCTTACCACCCTTTGCAAGTGCAAGCTGCCGCCGGTGCGTCCCAAGAGCTGAAACACGCTCGGCGCTGGGTGTTGCAAGGTCCGGTGCTGGTGCGTCAAGGCCCCCTGAGCATCCGAGCTGATCGGGCCGTGGTGTGGCAGCCTCGGGATCGCTACGGAGTGCTTCAGCCCCGGTTGGAAATCTTTCTGCTAGGCCACCTGGAAGCCCAGTGGCAAAACCATTCCCAAAAGCTCCTCCAGTGGCGTGATCGGGGTTGGATGGTCCAACTGGAGTCCTTTTATCCTCCCCGGGTGCAAGTGGCCCGATGGCAAGCCCCCGCGGACTGGAGGCAACTTCTGGAGCAAGCCCAACGCTATCGCCGCTTTCAGTCCCCCCAAGCCCAATTGGACTCTCCGGGAGTGCAGGTGCATGTGGTTCATCGGGCCAGCCCTGAGGATGCTTCCCAGCGGTCTTCTTCAGGGCAAGGGGTTCCGCCGGGCATGCGGCGCATCCGTGCCTGGCCCCGGAGCACCGTGCCGGTCCAAGCTGCGTGGTTTCCCGACCCTCAGCGCGGCGAATGGGTGGCCGTGATCACCTCGGGCGTGAACTTGCTGATAGAAACCGGCGGAGAACTCGGGTTGATCGACCTCGCGGCCGATCGCATGGTGCTGTGGACCACCGGAACGCAACAACCCGATCTGGCCTCCGGAACCTTTCAGTCCCAAGACACCCCCTTGGAAATCTACATGGAGGGCAACATCGTCTTTCGCCAAGGCCAGCGAATCATTCAGGCTCAGCGGATGTATTACGATGTTGCCCGAAGGCGAGGAATCATCCTGGAGGCCGAAATCCTCACGCCCGTGCCTCGCTATCAGGGCATGCTGCGGCTTCGGGCAGCCGTGGTGCGGCAGTTGAATCCTTACCGCTTTGAAGCCCAAAACACCTTCCTGACCACCAGTCGCTTGGGCATGCCCAGCTATCGCGTGGCCTCGCAACATGTTTCCCTCATAGATCGTCAGGAGGTGCTTCAGGACCCTGCCACGGGCAGGCCGCTACTGGATGCCCAAACAGGCCAGGCGATGGTGGAGCATCGTCGTTGGGCCACGGCGGTGAACAATTTCCTGGTCTTGGGCAATGTGCCGGTGTTGTATTGGCCAGTGCTGGCCACTGATCTGGAACGGCCCGAGTTCTACATCCGCCGCGCACGGCTCAAAAACGACCGCATCTTCGGAACCCAGGTGCTGACGGATTGGGCTCCTTATCAGATTTTGGGCATTCGGAACCCTCCGGCTGGCACGGATTGGGACGCCAGCTTAGACTATCTAAGCAACCGCGGCCTGGGCCACGGGACACGATTTGAATATTCCCGGGAAGGCTTCCTGGGCCTGCCAGGACCTTATGCCGGGTTTGTGGACTACTGGGGCATTGCCGAACAGGACCTGGACACCCTGGGAGCAGACCGCACGGCCCTGGTTCCCGAGGCCGATTATCGGTTTCGGCTCTTGGGCCGTCACCGGTGGTGGCTTCCCCAGGGGTTTCAGCTCACGGCCGAGGTGGGCGTGATCAGCGACCGCAATTTTCTGGAACAATACTTTGAGACCGAATGGGACACTTTCAAAGACCAGGAAACCCTGCTGGAGCTGAAGCGCAGCCAAGGCAATCGGCTCTGGACGCTGCTTGGCACGGTGCGCACCAATGAGTTTTTCACCCAGACTCAGCGGCTCCAGTGGCAACACACCTGGTTGGGCCAACCGTTGCTAGGAGGATGGCTCTACTGGTATGAGCGAACCACCTTGGGCTATGTGGACCTGAAAACCGCCAGCGTGCCCAGCGACCCGGTGGATCGGGCCAAATTTGCCCTGTTGCCGTGGGAACGGGATCGGGAAGGCGAGCGGTTCATCACCACTCACGAGCTGGAGCTTCCTTTGAACCTGGGTCCGGTGCAAGTGGCTCCTTACCTGCTGGGCCAGTTGGGCCACTGGGGCGAGGACCTCAGCGGGAACGCCTTGGATCGGGCTTATGGTCAAGTGGGCGTTCGGGCCAGCGTGCCACTGTGGCGCGTGGACCCCTGGGTGGAAAGCTCCCTGTGGAACCTCCACGGCTTGGCCCACAAGGTCGTCTTTACCCTGGAAGCGGCCTTTGCCGACGCCGAGGAGGACTTTACCCGACTGCCGCTTTACGACCCCCTGGACGAAGACGCCCAAGAGCACTTTCGCCGCCGGTTTGCTTTCAACACCTTTGGGGGCACCATTCCCACGAAGTTTGACGAACGCTACTACGCCTTGCGAAGCGGATTGGGCACTTGGGTCACCACTCCGGCCCCGGAGGTGGTGGACGATCTAAGCGTCATTCGCCTGGGGGCTCACCAGCGGTGGCAGACCCGACGCGGCATGCCTGGGGCTCGCCACACCGTGGACTGGATCGTGCTGGACACCCAACTTTCGCTGTTTCCCAACGCGGATCGGGACAATTTTGGTCAGGAAGTGGGGCTACTGGACTATGATTTTCGGTGGCATGTGGGAGATCGGCTTACGCTGATGAGCGACGGGCTGTTTGACTTCTTTGGCGATGGAGCCCGATTCGTCCGCGTGGGAGCCCAACTGACCCGACCCCCCCGAGGACATCTCTACCTGGGCTTTCGTTCCCTGCAAGGACCGATCAACAGCCAGGTGTTGGTGGCCACCTGGAGCTACTGGATGAGTCCCAAGTGGATCTCCACCTTCTCCACTTCCATTGATTTTGGAGAGAACAACAACATTGGTCAGTCTTTCACGCTGACCCGGGTGGGCGAGTCGTTCCTGGTGACCGTGGGTCTGAATGTGGATGCCAACAAGAACAATGTGGGAGTGAACCTGGCTATTGAACCACGGTTTTTGCCGGGGGTGAGAATCGGGCGCGTGCGAACCCGAGCCGTGCATGTGGCTGGAAGCCAAGGGCTGGAATGACCTAGGGCAACGGCTGCGACGAACGCAAATAAGCGAACAAATCCCGCACTTCCTGATCGCTCAACGGGTCCAGAATCCCCTGGGGCATGAGCGACTGCGGCAGCGGTTCCAGTTGTTCCACCTCCTGCTTGGGCACCACATGACGCCGCCCTTGGGCATCTTTGAGCACCACCACCTGGTTGTCCTGATCTTCAATAAATCCGGTCAACACACGCCCGTCTGCCGTGATGAGCAGGTAGTTTTCGTATCCTTCGCGGATTTCGGCACTAGGATTGACGATGTTCAAAAGCATCCGGTCCAGATCGGTCCGCTGGAAGGAAGTCAGATCGGGACCAATGTGCCCTCCTTCGTCAAAGAGCCGATGGCACTTGG
>JAJRRR010000433.1 GCA_024279285.1 Planctomycetota bacterium | reverse complement strand
GGATTGGCAAACCGGTAGGAGATGAACACTTCCAGGCGCCAGGTTCGCGGCTCAAAACGGAACACGCCCGCATTGGAGCAGCGGACCGGTCCGTAGGGGGTTTCCACCTGAGTTTGGAAAAAGGTGCCTTCTTGGAAATAGAGCGCTCCTCCAGGCCCCCACTCAAAAGCACTGATGGCGTGGTGGCTGTCGCAGGAGTCAAATCCGTGCAGGATCATTCGCCGCACATCGGCCCGATCGTCCCCGTCGGTGTCCTTCAAAAACAACAAGTTGGGCTGAGCCGACACATACACGCCCCCATCCCCCAGCTCTATCCCGATGGGCAGGTAAAGCTTGTCGGCAAACACTTTGCATCGGTCCGCCCGACCATCCCCGTCCACATCTTCCAGGATGAGAATCTTGTCGTTAGGCTCCTGGCCGGGACTGATCATGGGATAAGAGGGGTTGGTCGTCACCCACAGGCGGCCGCGGGAATCGAAAGCCATAGCCACCGGGTTCTGAAGATCGGGAAACTGTTCCTCGGAGGCAAACAGCCGGATTTGGTAGCCTTCGGGCAAGGTGAACCGCTTAATGGCTTCGGCCGTGGGCAGGATGGGCGGAGGGTTTTTGACATTGCTTTGGATTTTGGGCAAGGGGCCCGTGTCCGAATCGTCTATCACCGCTGGCACGGGCAACCCTTGAGCCACCCGCCATATCCGACGGTCCCGCTTGGCTATCATCCGCCGAAGCTTGGCAAACTCCACCGGAAAATTCACCACTCCAAAAGGCTCTTTGCGACCCCCGTAGATGTAGTAGCCATTGACCGCCCGATAGTCGTAGAAAAACTGCCGGTTCTTCTCCAGCACTTCCTGACGCAGAGCCTCCAGTTGGTCCAGCTTGGGCAAGGACTGGGGCCGAGGGCCAAAAAGCGCCTCTTCCATCATGGGAGCCAGACGCCGATAGCCGTACTCACTGAGGTGAATCCCGTTGAAAGTCCACGGCCGGGGATCCTGAGCCATGGCCTCCCGGGTGGGGTGGAACAAGTCTACAAACAGCACGCCTTTGGACTGGGCCACTTGGGCCATGGCCTGGGTGTAAAGCTCCAACTGGGCGTTGAGTTTTTCTGGATCGGGCAGCAAGGTATCCTGGAGGTCCTCGTAAGCAATCGGCGAAAACAGCACCAGCCGCGGCGGAGTGCGGCCGTTGTAGGCCGTGGTGGTGATGCGTTGGACCCATCGGGCCAGATCGTCGGCAAACTTGCTCACCCCTTGGGGGCCAGCAAACGACTCATTGAACCCAAAAACGCCAGCACCACATCCGGCTTGTGATCCCGAAGCGTGTGCCCGTGATCCTGAAAATCCTTGGAGCGCAATTGCACCGTCAGCTCATCGGCCGACCAGCCCAGGTTTCGCACCACCAGACGGTGCTTGGGAAACCGACTATGTAGCAGGGTTTCAAAGTACCCAAAGTACTGCATCCGTTCCGCCAGCGTGTTGCCCACCAGGATGATCTTTTCCCCAGGACGAAGCTCCAGTCGCTTGGGCTGCTGCTGGGCCGCAGCACCACAGGTGCCCAATATCACGCCCAAAACTGTTCCCAGGATCGTCTTTCCAAAACCCGAACGAAGCAGGTTGCCGGACATCATGGACAACTTCTCCTTTGGG
>JAJRRR010000432.1 GCA_024279285.1 Planctomycetota bacterium | reverse complement strand
CGCTTTTGCAAAAGTTGGGCGTGCAGCCGGACCGGATGTTGGAGATGGTTCAGGCGGACCTGCGGCGACTTCCCCAGGTCAGTGGAGCCGCCGAACCTTCCCGACCCTCACGCGAGTTGATGCAAGTCCTCCAGGAAGCCGCCCGTTTGGCCGACCAGTGGAAAGACGACTATGTTTCCAGTGAGCATTTGCTGTTGGCCCTGGCCCGGGTGGACTCCAAAGCCAAGGAAATCCTCAAACTCAACGGCGTAACCGAAGCAGAGCTTCAGCAGGCGATTCGCACCATTCGGGGAACAGCACGCGTGACGGACCAGAGTGCCGAAGACAAGTATCAGGCTCTGGAGCGTTTTGGGATTGATCTGACTGATCTGGCCCGACGCGGCAAACTGGACCCGGTCATCGGACGCGATCAGGAAATCCGTCGGGTCATTCAGGTTCTATGCCGACGGACGAAAAACAACCCGGTCCTCATCGGCGAGCCGGGAGTGGGCAAGACGGCCATCGTAGAGGGTCTGGCCCGACGCATTGCCGAAGGGGATGTCCCTGAGCATCTCAAAAACCGCCGTTTGATCGCCCTGGACATGGGAGCGTTGGTGGCCGGGACCAAGTTCCGCGGTGAGTTTGAAGAACGGATCAAAGCCATCTTGCGCGAAGTGCGCGACGCCGAAGGCCAGATTATCCTGTTTATCGATGAGCTTCATCTGGTCGTGGGAGCCGGTCGGGCCGAAGGCAGCGCCGATGCCGCCAACTTGCTCAAGCCGGCTCTGGCTCGAGGGGAACTCCGATGCATCGGCGCCACCACCCTGGACGAATACCGCAAGTACATCGAAAAGGACGCCGCCCTGGAACGACGCTTCCAGCCCGTCTATGTGGCCGAACCCTCGGTCGAAGACACCATCGCTATTCTGCGAGGACTGAAACCCAAACTCGAACAGCACCACAAGGGAGTAAAGATCAAGGACTCGGCTCTGGTGGCAGCCGCCAAGCTGGCTCACCGCTACATCACCGAGCGCTTCTTGCCCGACAAGGCCATCGATCTGGTCGATGAAGCGGCCAGCCGCATCGCCATTGAACTGGCCAGCGTTCCGGCCGAAATCGACGAAATCCAGCGGCGCATTGTCCAATTGGAACTGGCCGCACGCCAACTGGCCCAGGAAACCGAACCCCACGCCAAACAACGCTTGGCCGAAATTGAACAACAGCTCCAGCAAGAGCGCAAAACACTCCAAGAACTACGCCAGCAGTGGGAACTGGAAAAACACGGCTTGGGCGATGTGCAAAAACTGCATCAGGAGCTGGAACGGGCCGAACACGAGTACAACCAGTTGTTTCATGCCATTCGGGACAAACAAGCCGCCGGAATGGCCGTGGACGAACAGGACTATCAGCGACTCTATCAACTGGATCAGCGTCGCAACCAACTGCGCCGGCAACTGGAAGCGGCTCAAGCTGCCGAAAGCGAATCCGACGGCAAAGGCCAGCCCCAACGACGCCTGCTGCGCCAGGAAGTCGGACCGGAAGAAATCGCCGAAGTGGTGGCCTCCTGGACCGGCATCCCGGTTTCCCGACTCCTGGAGTCCGAACGCGAAAAGCTGCTTCGCCTGGAAGAACGCTTGCACCAGCGTGTGGTGGGCCAGGACGAAGCCGTGCAAGCGGTGGCCAATGCCGTGCGTCGCTCTCGGGCAGGGTTGCAGGACCCCAATCGGCCCATCGGCTCGTTCCTGTTCCTGGGCCCCACCGGAGTGGGAAAAACCGAACTGTGCAAAGCCTTGGCCGAAGTGCTGTTTGACGACGAACGGGCCATTGTGCGCGTGGACATGAGCGAGTTTATGGAAAAACACACGGTCAGCCGTTTGATCGGTGCTCCGCCGGGCTATGTGGGCTACGAAGAAGGTGGCGTGCTGACCGAAGCGGTGCGCCGACGCCCTTATGCCGTCGTGCTGCTTGATGAGATTGAAAAAGCCCATCGCGATGTGTTCAACATCCTGTTGCAACTTCTGGACGAAGGCCGCTTGACCGACAACCAAGGCCGCACGGTGGACTTTACCAACACGATCATCGTGATGACCTCCAACCTGGGCAGCCAATTGATCCAGGACATCACCCGACGCGGCGGCAGCGCCGAGGAGATTCGTCAGGCGGTCAATCGGGTGCTCCAAAGCCACTTTTTGCCGGAGTTCCTCAACCGGATTGACGAGGTGATCGTGTTCCACCCATTGAGCGAAGAGCATGTGCGTCAGATTGCCCAAATCCAGGTGCGTCATTTGCAAAAGCGTCTGGCCGAACACGACCTGGAGCTGGAACTGACCCCCGAAGCTTTGGAACACCTGGCCCGATTAGGCTACGATCCCGTCTATGGTGCCCGACCGCTGAAGCGCGTCATCCAGCAACGCCTGGAGAACCCGTTGGCTGTGGCCATTCTGGAAGGGAAGTTTTCCCCGGGCAGCAAGATTGTGGTGGATGTGCGCGAGGGAGAGTTTGTGTTCCAACCGGCCGAACGCGCCGCAGCCACCAGCAACTAAGGGCTAGAGGGTCGGACTTCCTATCAAGCTCCCTCTGCTTGGAGCCGATGCAGCAGCCGCTTGACCACGGCCAAAATCTTGCGTTCCGCTTCCACTTCCAGATAGCTGCTCCTGGCCCGCCAAGTCTCATAGCCCCCCAAGGCATGCTGCTCCCTGGTGGGCAAATAGCCCGAGTACCCATTGGCCAGCTCTATCGTAAAAGTGGGTCGGAAAGGACTCGTGCGCTTGATCTCCAATCCTATCT
>JAJRRR010000431.1 GCA_024279285.1 Planctomycetota bacterium | reverse complement strand
TGCACCAGTACACATCTTCGTCCCGATAGTCAAACACCCATTGGAAAGTCTTTTTGGTGTAAAGGTTGTACCCGGCGGTGGTGTGTTTGACGCCCTTGGGTTTTCCGGTGGAGCCGGAGGTGTAGAGGATAAACAGGGGGTGTTCGCTGTCCACAGGTTCGGCCGGACAGTCCTCGGAGGCATTCTCCACCAATTCGTGCCACCACAGGTCGCGTCCTGGTTCCATGTGCACCTGATTGCCGCAGCGGCGCAGCACGATGCACTTTTCCACCGAAGGGGATTTTTTCAGAGCTTCGTCCACATTTTGTTTCAGCGGCAGGATCTTTCCGCGGCGCCAGCCGCCATCGGCGGTGATGACCACTCGGGCTTGGGCGTCCTGATTGCGGTCAGCGATGGCCTCGCTGGAAAACCCACCGAAGATCACCGAGTGAATCACGCCCAATCGGGCGCAGGCCAACATGGCTACGGCCAGCTCAGGGACCATGGGCATGTAGATAGAGACCCGATCCCCGGGTTGAAGCCCCAGGCTTTTCAGGGCGTTGGCAAACCGGCACACTTCCCGGTGCAGTTGCAGGTAGGTCAAGGTGCGTGTGTCCCCAGGCTCGCCTTCCCAGAGAATTGCCGCCTTGTTGCGTCGCCAGGTGGAGAGATGGACATCCAGGCAGTTGTAGCAGGCGTTGGTTTTGCCACCGACGAACCACTGGGCATAAGGCTCTTCCCAGCGGAGCACTTCCTGGAAGGGCTCAAACCAGTGCAGGTCCTCCTGGGCAATGGGGCCCCAAAACTCTTCGGGACTCCGATCGGCTTGGTCCCACATCTGTTGGTACTGTTCCATAGACTTGATGTGGGCGCGAGCCGAGAACTGGGCCGGAGGCGGATAAACGGTCGAGGAAACCGGGGCTTGGGACATGGGCCACTCCTTACTGTGCCAAGGAGGAACACCGTGCCAGTTCGGATATGCTGAAGGGGGATTCTAGAGCCCGCACGGGCTGGTGTCAAACAAACCCTGCCGCGGGAAATGTCGTAGCCAAAGAGGAAAATGCTTGACTTTTTCCTCCCGTCGGTTCTACGATAAACCGTTGCCCGTGGTCTGCTTAGCAGCCCCGTGGGGTTAGCTCTTTGACACGCTTGTCTGAGTGCCAGGGGCATGGAGAGGCTCAGGAGTGGTGGCCCTAGTTGCTCCTGAGAAGACATATGCGGTGTTCCTCCTGGTGAGGAGAAGCGGTTCCTTTTTTGACCACTGCAGATCCGCCAGCAGTGACGGAGCGACTCGTGGTCCTTACGGAGAAGGCGACCATGCATCAGGCTGGCTCTGCAAATCCGTGGCGCGTGTCACGCTCGTTGGAGTCGGTGACACCGTGGAATCCTGAGTTAGAGGTTCTGTTGGGCCGAGTGCAGCGTGCGGTGCGACGGCGCACCTCCGATCGGGTGCGAGGGCTGGAAGTGCTGGTGCATGCCGGTGTGCTGGTTCTTCGCGGCCGCTGCGCCACTTACTACTGCAAGCAACTGGCCCAAACCGCGGCGATGGAGGCTGCCCCCCAGTTCCAAGTCGTCAATCAGATTGAGGTCTGGTAGGTCACGCGGCTTGAGCCGGGCGGCGGCACTGGTGGTAGCAGTCAAACACCGCTTGGAAGTTGCGCGCGTGGTCCAGGTGGGGCCGCAGGAGCCAGACGGCCTGGCGCATACGGGCCAGATCGTGGTTGTGAGCCAGATGGGTCAGAACCATGGCAAGTTGCTCGGCGTTGGCCGGGGCAGGCAACACCCAGCCGTGCACGCCGTGTTGCATCCGCTCGGCGGCTCCGTTGCGCGTGGTGGTCACCACAGGGACGCCCATGGCCAGGGCCTCTAACACCACCAGACTGCAAGGGTCGTAGTGGGTGGGGTGGACCAGCACATCGCAGGCGGCATAGAAAGGTCGGGTATCTTCCACCGGTCCGAAAAAGCGCACCTGACCAGCCCGATCCCACCGGGCCACCCGCCGAGCCCAACGCCGCCAGTGCTTCCCACCCACAATCCACACCCGAAGCCGCCGACACGCAGGGCCCACTCGCCGCATCGCTTCCAAAAGCTCCGGCACCCCTTTGAGCCGAAAATTGTGCGCCACGACCAAAAGCACCACTTCATGGGCTCCCACGCCGTAGCGGCGTCGCAAGGCTTGGGCTTGTTGGGCAAACCTCTGGGGATCAAAACGCTTCAGGTCCACTCCGTTGTAGATGAGCCGGATCTGTTGGGACGGGAGCCCGTGGTAGCGTACAAAGTGTTCTTGGACCATCTGGGAAAGAGCGATGTAGATGCGTCGGGGGTTTTCAAATTGGCGCTGCGCCAGGCGACGCCATCGGCGATACCGGGGCAGGCACTTCCAGGCCCAACGCTTCCAGGGGCGGAGCCAAGCTGCCACGGCGTCCAAACCACACTCCCAACTGGCCAGCCGGGAGCCTCCGTGCGGTTGAAACACTTGGGCCGACCATCCCACGCCCAGATCGTGCGCCACATCTACCGAAAGCCCCGCCAGCACCTGCTCTGCGGCGACAGCCAGTTGCCAAGGGTCTTTGACTCCGGGGAGCGGGTGCCAGTGCAATCGAGGGTGGTGCAAGCCGTGCAAGCTGCGGCTGAGCAAGTGGACCTGGTGTCCGTGGGCCAGGAGCCAATGGAGGTATTGGGCCGTCCAGGTTTCGGCTCCTCCTCGGCGCGGGTCCAGTTCAGGGATCACCAGGGCCACTTTCATCGGTACGGTCCCAGCGTGCGCTGCATCCACCAGGCTTTCCACAACACGCGACGCACAAAGCGCTTCTGATGCGGTTGCAATTTCCCTGTACCTAAGTATTCCCGAAGGAACGCCATCCGCAGGGTGCAACCGATGCGGTCCCAAGGGGCCGAGTAGGTCAGTTGGGCCAGGTCTTTGACCAGCCAGCGACGGCGAAATCGCCGCCGATATTGCACCCGCTGCAAGTCTATCAGATGGACAAGATATCGGCCCGGGGACTCCTCACGAATAAAAAAATGACAGCAGTAAAGGTCCCGATGGTTGTACCCCAAGCTGTGGAAGCGTCGCACCACTTGGGCCACTTGATGCACCAAGGTGCGCAAGTGGCAGTCTTCAGCACGCCAGGGACCTGGTTGTCGGGGAGGGAAACGACGCAACAGAAACTCGTCCAACTGCTCAAACCCTTCCAGCTCCTGGGTGAGCACCAGCGAGTGCCAGCGTCCGTCCGGGTATCGCCTCTCGCCAAAGGCGATCAGCGGCACGGTGGGGATTCCTAGCTGGGGGAGGCGGCAGATGAAGTAGGCTTCGTTTTGGGCAGGGCTGATGGAGGCCCAAGGGCCAGGACCGCAGCGGAGAAAGTGCTTTTTCAAATAAGCTCGCACCGGACCTTCTGGGCCGGGAAGCTCCAAGCGCCGGTTTTCCCGATCCGGAAGCCGCCGCAGAAGCTCCCCCTGCTGGGTGCTCATCAACGCTTCAAACTCTCCCAGTCCTGCTTGGCAAAGTGCCCGGCTCCAGCGTGGATGCACCCATAGTCCCGGGCTCAGTGGTTCCAGGTCCTTGGGCCCAGTGCTGGGCGGCACAGGGGAAGCCAGTAGGGAAAAAAGGGTCATGGTCCTACGCAGCCTTGGGTTGGGACTGCTCCAGCAGCCTCAGCACGGCTTGCCACACTGCTTCCACGCTTAGTTGGGTCATGCACCGGTGGTGGCCTAAAGGGCAACGCCGCCGATGACAGCCTAAGCAACTCAGCCCGGAAACCATCATCGGCACCTCACAAGCCGTGGGATTGGCTCCCCAGATGGGCGGGGTGGGTCCAAATAGACTCACCACCGGCGTGCCAAAAGCCACCGCAAAGTGCCGCGGACCGCTGTCGGTGCTGACCATCAATCGGCACCGACGCACGCATTCTTTGCTCAATCCCAGGCTCAAGGGACCCCCGGCCAGGGTTTTCACCTCCGGATGGGCGGCCAACTGCACAATGCGGTGAGCGACATCTCGTTCCTGTGGACCACAAATGACCAGTACTTGCATGCCCAGCTCATTGGCGATCTTTCGGGCCAGTTGGGCAAAGTGTTCCGGGGGCCAAAGCTTGGAGGCTCCAAAGGCCCCGGAACTGTTGAGCACGACAACCTGGTGCCAACAGCGGAGTTGGAGTTTTTGGGCCACCTGATCAGCCATCTGACGGTCCTGTTCGGTGGTGGCCAGCTCCAGGTGGGGTGATTCCTGTGGGCAGCCCAACTGGTAAGCCAACGCCAGGTAGTAGCTGACCATCGGGTGGCGAAGCAGCTTCCGACCTTGGCGTGGGGGGGCCAGCGGGTCCGTCAGCAGCCATCCTCGCCCGTAGCGCCGATACCCCACCCGACGACGCACCCCAGCCAGCCAAGCCATCAAGGCTGTGCGAAACGAGTTGGGCATCAGCACGGCCACCTGGGCTTTCAACGCCCGAAGTCGCCGGACGACTTCCAAGGAGTGGTGCCCTCGTCGGGGGTCGTGGTACAGGAGTTCATCCAGCCAAGGGGTGCCCCTTAAAAGCTCAGCCACAGCGGGGCGTAGGACACCGATGATCTGGGCCTGGGCAAACCCTCGCCGCAGCGAACGCAGAGCTGGGGTGGCCATCACTGCGTCGCCGATCCAGTTGGGCAGGAAAACCACCACGCGCATGGACATCTGTTTTCCCGGCTTCAGGCGGCGTGGAGTTTGCAGGAGGCTTGAGCCAGTTGGGCCAGGTGGCGACCGTAGTGGTTGGGGAGCGATTGGGCCAGTAGGGCCAGGGCTTGGGCGGAAATCCAGCCTTGTTCAAACGCTTCGGCTTCCACCGACCCGACGAGTCGCCCGCTGCGTCGCTGAGCAGCAGCCACCTTTCCTCCAGCCCGAAGCAAGCTCTCCGGGGTCCCAGCATCCACCCACACCACCGGAGGACGCAACGGCACCACGCGAAGCTGGCCTTGCTGCAAGTACCATCGGTTCAAGTCGGTGATTTCCAGCTCGCCGCGAGGGGAAGGTTGCAGTTGGGCGGCCACTTGCACGGCCCGAGGGTCGTAAAAGTACAAACCCCCCACGGCCCATCGGGAGCGTGGTCGGGAAGGCTTCTCCACCAGCCGGACCGGCTCTCCCCATGCGCCCAACTCCACCACACCGTAGTGCTGAGGGTGGCGAACTGGATAGCAAAACACCGTGGCTCCCTGATCCAGCGAGGCCACTTGCCTTAGTGTCTCTTTGACCCCTGGTCCAAAAAGCACATTGTCCCCCAGGGCCAGGGCCACCGGTTCTCCTGGCTGAAGAAACCCCACCGCCTGGGCAATCAGCAAAGCTTGGGGCACTCCTTCCGGTCGCGGTTGGACCGCATAGTGGAGCCTCATTCCCCACTGCTCTCCTCGGCCCAAAAGACGCTCAAATCCCGGGCGATGCTCCGCGGTGGTAATGAGCAGCACTTCCCGAATCCCTGCCTGGATCAACAGGCTCAGGGGGTAGTAGATCAGGGGCTTGTCGTACACGGGCAAGAGGTGCTTGTTCAGCGCGAGGGTCAGGGGAGCCAAACGGCTTCCCTGGCCTCCGGCCAGCAGCACACCTTTGCCAATCCGTCTTGAGGAGTAGCAAGGATTCACGGGCATGGCTTTCCCCAAGGGAAGGCTTCCGGTTGGAGGATTTCCCAACGGATTTCGTCCACGCTTTGTCGGCGACCTGGTCCCCGATAGAGCCGATTGGGGAAGTTGAGCACCCAGCCGGGCTGGGAGGAGATGTTGTGGTATCCGTGGGCCACACCCGGCGGGACGATCAGCCGCGCCGGGGCGGAGGCCCCCAGGCGAAACCGCTGCCGGTGGCCCCAACTGGCACTCTCCGCCCGAAGGTCCCACACCACGACTTCAAACTCCCCCGGGCCCAGGAACACGAACACATCGGTTTGTTCCGAGTGTTGGTGTGGCCCCCGACGCACCCCCGGTTGGGTCTGGCTCACATAGCCCATGGCGGGCCAGTGTTCCGGGTCCAGTTCGTCTTGGCGAAACACTTCCACCAGCCAACCACGCTGGTCCTGGTGAAAGCAAAGCGGCTGGAGCTGCACCCCTTGCACCGGCCCGTCTTTCCACCGAACCGGCAGCCGATACAAACCACTAGATTCACCAACCTGCGTTGCCATGAGCTTCTCTGTGGCAAGTGCGGAGCAGGAGTTGACAGCGGGGAAGCGTACCACAGGGAGCCTCCCACCCCCAAGAGCACTGCTTCGGAGGCTGCTAGCAGGGTGCCCAGCAAAGCTTTTGCAATGCCGTCGCTGCTTGCGCTGGGGAAGGATTGCTCTTGAGGGCCTCGGGGCGTGGCATTACATTGGGCCGGACTGGTTTCAGGGGCAGGTGGTCTTGGATTCCAGATTCCGGGAGGGCTGTGGTGAAAACCTTGGCCGAACTTGCCCACCGGATCGTTCAGGCGGCATGTGGGTTGCTGGTGGTCGCCTTGGCGGCCGGACTCACCCATGCCTGGGTTCAATGGGGTCCGGACGGGTTGTGGAAGCGATGCCAGGAGCTTTGGGCCGCAGGGACCCCATCCTTCGAAGCCCCCAAGGTCCAAGCCGCCACCGGCTCCGAAGCCTCTGGGCCCCAAAACCTGCCTTTGTATGCCACCTCCTCCTTGGCAGGAGAGCTGGTTCCGGTCAGCACTTCAGCAGCGCAAGCGGTGCTGGTTCAGACCGTTCGTCAAGACCCCAAGGGCCGCTCCTCGGAGGAGTCCACCTGGGAGCAACTGCTGGAGGAGCTGGAGCGTATGGGAGTGCGGAGCTATCGGCTGGAGCGGTGTGAGGGTTCTGGGCCTAAGTTCTGCTTCTGCTGCTGGGTGCCGCATGGGGTACGGCCGGGTTGGGTGTGGGAGTTTCGGGCCAAGGCCGACTCCCCCGCCCAGGCCCTGCGGCAAGTGGTGGAACATCTCAAAAAATGGCGCCGCCGCAGTCGCCCCGATTCCGTCTAAAGGACAATTGCTCTTGTTTCCTCCTGCCAGGGTTTGCTAAAGGGTGCCCGCAGTTTGGCCTCTATCGTTTTTCGGCCCAAGGAGCAAGCATGAAGCGTTGGGCAGCGTGGGCAGTGATGGTTCTGGCCCTGGGGTGTCAGAACCCCTATGCGCTGCGGTTCCAAGGGCTACAGCAACAGCAAGCCTCCTTGCAGCAATATGCTCAGCAGCTTCAAAGTCGGATTCGGGAACTAAATCAAGAAAACGAGCGGCTGCACCAACAAGTGGCCCGACTCCAACAAGAAACCCAACTCCTGCAAGAACAATCCGACGCTCTGGCTCAACAACTGCGAAGCACCACAGATCAATTGGCGCGGCTCCAAAGCGAAAATCGCCACTTGCGCCAGCAGGCCCAACGGCTTCAAGCCTCCCTGCGCCGCCCCGAGCAAGCGATCATCACCCCTAATAACTCCTTGCAAAATCAGCTTCCTCGGATAGAGGAGCCGGGGGTGGAGGTGGAGCGGGACGGGGATCTAGTCCGCGTTCGTCTTCCGGGAGCCAAGTTGTTTGAGCCCGGGTCGGATCGTCTCAAGCCCGATGGGTTGGGACTGCTGGCCCGAGTCGGAGAAACCCTCGCCCGGACCTATCCCAACCAACGCATCGCAATCGAAGGGCACTTGGGAGGCAGCCAGCAAGATCCGCTGGCTGCCCATCGCCTCTCCGTTGAGCAAGCCACGGCCGTGATGGACTACCTGGTGCGACATACTTCTTTGGCTCCGGAGCAGCTTTTCGTGGTCGGGTTTGGCACTTCGCGTCCCCGGTTCTCCAACGCTACGCCATCGGGACGCCAGGCCAACTGGCGCGTGGAGCTGGTGGTGCACCCGGAGCTGGTCAAACACTAATCGGCAAGCTCCGGCCACCGGTCTGGACCGCGTTGCGGGCCTTTGGTTCTGAGTAGAACTTTTCCGGGTATGGGTGAGCTCCCAGGAGGCGTTTGCATCCCCGAGGGAATCTCGCCAAACTTTTTACTAAGAAGAGGTGGCCAGAGCAGGTTCAGTCCATCGTTCCGCTCCAGGGGCAAGGTTCCCAGAGGAAGCGGCCATGCCAGCGTTGCAAATTGTCCATGGTCCCGGCCAAGGACAGATGTTTACCCTGGGCCCGGAGGAGACGGTGTTAGGGCGCCTGCCGGAATGTCAGGTGGTGCTGCCCTCTCGGGCGGTGAGTCGGCGTCATGCACGGATTTTTTTCCGGCAAGGGCGGTTTTACCTGGAGGATTTGGGCAGCCGCAACGGCACTCTGCTCAATGGCGAAGTGGTTCAACAGCCCCGGCCTCTCCAGGATCAGGACACCATTGCCATCTGCGACATTACGCTGCGTTTTTTGGAATCCCCGCAGGGAGCCACCGCAGCTCTAGGAGCCGAACCGACCACGATAGGCGTGCCCGAGCAGCCTTCCCAGGTGCTCAAGCGGTTGGAAATCACCCCGACGCTTCACGAGCGGCTTCGGGTCCGCACGGAGGATAAGCTGCGGGCGCTGATTGACATCACTCAACAACTGGCCGGCACGCTCCATGTGGAAGAGATTCTGCCGCGGGTGCTGGAGTCGCTGTTTAAGGTGTTTTTGCAAGCGGACCGGGCGTTTGTCATGTTGCGCGACCGGCCCCAGGGACCGCTTCAAGTTCGGGCGTTTCGTTCTCGGCGGCCCGGGGAAGACGAGTCCTCCTTGCGCATCAGCCGCACGGTGCTTCAGGAAGTGGAGCGTACGCGCTCCGCATTGCTTTCGGCCGACACGGCCACCGATGAACGGCTGCGTATGAGCGAAAGCATCGCCGATTTTCACATCCGTTCCGTAATGAGTGCTCCGCTGTTGAGCCACGCAGGGGAGGTGTTGGGGCTGATCCAGTTGGACACTTCCGACCATCGGCGTCCCTTTACCGAAGAAGACCTGGAAGTGCTGGTCACCGTGGCTCAAGAGGCTGCCATCGCGGTGGAAAACGCCCACATGCACCAGGAGCTGGTGCACCAGACGCGGCTCCAGCGCGATTTGGAACTTGCCCGCGAGGTGCAGCGGGGCTTTTTGCCGTTGAGTCGTCCGAAAGTTTCCGGCTATGAGTTTTTTGACTTTTATGTTCCGGCTCAGCAAGTCGGTGGGGATTTCTTCACCTATGTTGAGCTTCCCGGGGGCTGCGTGGCGTTGGCCTTGGGAGATGTGTCGGGCAAGGGAGTGCCGGCTGCGTTGCTGATGGCCAAAATGTGCTCCGATCTGCGGTTCCTGCTGGCCAGTTGCTCCGAGCCTGCCCAAGCCGTCGCCCAAATGGCCGAAGAGTTCAGCCGACACGGCTGGGAACAACGGTTTGTCACGCTGGTGGTGTTCGTGCTGGATCCAGAGCAACATCAGCTCACCGTGGTCAATGCCGGCCACATGGCTCCCCTGATTCGGAGAAAGGACTGCTCCGTGGAAGAACTGGCTCCGGAGATTGCCGGGGTGCCGGTGGGCGTGTTGCCGGATTTTCCGTACCAGCAAGCGACTTTCCAATTGGAACCAGGGGAGTTGGTGTTGGCTTTTACCGACGGGTTCAGCGAGGCCCGCAACGAGCAAGAGGAACTGTTCGGGTTGCAACAGGTGGCGGAGTCTTTTCAACAGGCCTCGGGCTCGGCCACGCAGGTGGGCCAACAAATCGTGGAGAGTGTGCAACAGTTTGTCGGCTCACACCCTCAGGCGGATGACATGTGCCTGATCTGCTTTGGTCGCACCGGCTAGTTGGCCTCGGCCAACGGATTGGTCCGATCCTGCCAAGGAATGGAGCGCTGCCGCACTTGGGCATCCAGGAACTGGGCAATCCGATCGGCCAGTTGTTGAGGTACCGAGCCTTTGAGCCGGAACAAGTCGGTGCCCTGGAGTCGGGTGGTTCGGATCACGGTGAACGCCACTCGGGGATAGTGGGGGTCGCGTTCCATCCGCTTGCGGCGCACTTTGAAGATGGATTCGTACACCTTTTCGGCTTCGCGGCGATACTCCGGGTTCTGACCTCCAACGATCACATACACCGCCAGTCGCCAGCGTAGCACCGGCTTGCTCAGCACGCTCGTCATGTCCATCCCGTGCATCTTGCGCTCAGGAGAGATCAGCACCAGGGCCTTCACATCTTGCCCCTGCTTGCCTGTGGCCAGGGGAGGCCATTGCCAGTCCCGATGGGCCCAAAGGGTCGCCACCACGGCACCGAACTTGGCTCCCACCAGACACAGCTTGTCAATGTTCAGCTCTCCTCGGTTGTTCTTTTGCAGCAAGAAACGCTTGCAGGTTTCCAGGTCTTCCAGAAAGGCCGGGTAGTGCCGAGGTCGGAAGCGGTCCACACTGAGCACCCGATCGGAGTTTTGCAATCGGCGACTCTCTCCATGCCCCCGCAAATCCGGCACCAGCACTGAAAACCCCTGCTGCTGAAGTCGCAGGGCCAAGAAGTGAAAGTCGGCTCGGGAACCCTTCAGGTCGTGCACGAGCAGCACCGGCACGGTTTCTTTGCCTTGACGCCCATCGTAGAAAGTGGCTACCAGAATCACCCCGTCTTTGGTCACCAGCCGGACCGTCTCGGGCTTGGGCATTTTGGCGCTTGCTTGGGCCCACGCCACTGCTGCCGTCCAGCTCCACATCGCAGCCAGCCCGAGTGTCAGAAATGTGCGCAGCATGGGACCGCTCTCCTTAGGTGAGTGTTGTCCACTTTTCATGCTCGCTAGAGTCAGCCGGGGTTGTCAAGCCAAAGGGAAGCTGCGGCGGGTGGCTTGCGTCCTGCCCTTTCCGGCTAGCAGCGTGCGAGTTGCCGTGGAGCTTCCGCTCCAGCTCTGAAACCACCGGTGCGAAAGCCCCCAAGTAGAGCCGCTGGAGCGCATGCCTTCTTACAGCCGAAACTGGCGTGGCAGAAGTTCGTGCAGGGTGGTTTGCTGTTGGAAGTGGGGCTGGCGGCTGTCGGCCACGATCACCACCAGATCCGCTCCGAACTCGGCCAACAGTTGACGACACGCCCCGCAAGGCCAGCAGCCTCCGGGACTGACTACCACCAGGCGGCGAAAGCGCCTCACTCCCTGGGCCACGGCACCGACCAGCGCCACGCGCTCCGCACAGATCGTCAGCCCGTAGGAGGCACACTCCACATTGGCACCACTCCACACCCGTCCTTGCTCGTCTTCCAAGGCGGCACCGACGGCAAACTGGGAATAGGGGGCATAGGCCTTCTTTTGGGCTTCCAGCGCCGCGTGAAGAAGCTGCTCAAGGGGAACCACGGCCACTCTCCTGGCTTGGGGAAGAGCTTTCGCCCCTTTCTACAAAAGTCACCAAGGGCACTTTGGCCGGTGGCACCTCGCCAAAGCGGAACGCACCCAACAGCTCGTCCTGGACCTGGCGAAACTTTTCTTCAGGAGCAAACACCCGCAGCAGAGGATCTCCGGCGTGGACCCATTGCCCGGGACGCACGCGCATCTCC
>JAJRRR010000430.1 GCA_024279285.1 Planctomycetota bacterium | reverse complement strand
GAGCACTGGGGCAGGTTGAGCCTGCTGGAACCGCTGGCCAATGGAGGTGATCTGAGCCCCAGGCCAGTGCGCCTCGGGCAACTGGGAAAGAGCTATATGTTGATCGGCCGTTTGGGCCGAAACATACGCCGCCACTTCCTGGCGTACAGCATTCAGTCGGGCTTGGGTGATTTGGGCGTTGGGGCCTGGGTTGACATACACCGTGCGGCGGTCCCAAGGAGCTTGGGTCATGATCCAACGCACTTTCAGCTTTCCGGCTTGGGTCAAGGCATGGGTTTGGGGATCAAAGTACTCCTGACCCAGTGTGTTGTGCCGTTGCCAACCCCGGTCCACCATCAATTGAAAAGGCACCCGAACCGCCGCGCGATTGGGATAGATAAACGGTTCAGGCCAGCAGTTGTTGCGCCAAAAATCGGTGGCCAACTGGTGCCACCACCGGGCCAGCACCCCTTGCTGGGCCCAAAGATTCGGGGGAACCAATCCCACCCAGCACATTGCCACCAGAACAATCGTTCCTTTGCGCAAGCTCATGGTGGTTTTCCCAGCTTGAGTCAGGGCCAGCATTGCTTGCACCGGCCAAGGGCATGCTTCCCCTTTGCTAAATCGGCTATCTTGCCGGTTCGGCTGCACGCCAATTGGAAGCGGGTTGCGAGCTTGGGCGGATTTCCCAAAGCAACTGTCCATCCTTACGCAGAAAGCCTGAAGCGCATCTGGCCGCAGAAGCTTGCCCATGAGCGTGGCAAGTGTTGGTGGGGCGCATAAAAAAACGAGTGAGCCGATAAGCCGGGTTCTGTCCCCGGGGCAGGCAAGACCGGGGGATGGCCATTTCTCTGGGGAGCCGGTTGCCCGACTCCTCCTTGCGCCGAGGCGCGGTAGCGGCCTACCCGGGAGTCCGTCGGGCCGGACCAGCCCGCGGAAAGCCTCACGGCTTTCACCTCCTCCCTGCTTGGCCTTGCTCCGGGTGGGGTTTGCCGAGCCAGGCTGGTCACCCAGCCTGCTGGTGAGCTCTTACCTCACCGTTTCACCCTTGCCTGGCCACCGACCTTGGCGGGGACGGAGGCCTTCGGCGGTCTGTTCTCTGTGGCACTTTCCCTAGCCTCGCGGCCGGTGGGTGCTACCCACCACCCTGTCCTCTGGAGCCCGGACTTTCCTCTGCAAAGGACCCTCGCTGCCAAGCCTGGATGCGCCTTCCTCGGCAGACGCACCCGGGGGCCTTGGAGCTTTTGCTCCCACCTGCTTGGAAGCGTCAGGCCCTTTGCAGCGGCCATCTGGCTCACTCAATTCACCTGCCGACTCTATTATACGCACCAGGGCCAGCCCCGGTTTCGTCTTTTTCAATCCAGGAAGGCTTTTTCCTGCCAACCGGGGCAACTGCTTGTCAGAAGGCAAGGGGGGGCGATATGGTAGAAAGTAAGCCCACATACACTTCCTGTCCGGAATCGCAGGGCACGGTGGCCCTCACTTTGGCGTGCCCGACTATACAGGTGGCCTATGCTGGCATATCTGGTTATCCGCGACGGCACCCGGTGGACCGATGTGTTCCGGCTGGTTCCTGGCCAGCCGGTGCGAGTGGGCCGCGCTCCCACCAACGACATCGTCATCACCGACGAACGCTGTAGCCGCAACCACGCCGAACTGCTGTATCGGGATGGGGGCTGGGTTCTTCGGGACACGGACAGCCGAAACGGAACCTATGTGGGCGGCAAACGCATTGAAGGGGACTACCGACTCCAACCGGGGGATGTGATCCGCATTGGACAAAGCCTCTTGGCCTATGTGCACGATCTGGCCACTGCGTTTCCCGACACCCAAGGACTTTCCCGCCGAGTGCAACATCCGGCGGTGAACATCCACTCCCATGACACCGAAGACTCCTTTGTCTTCTCCGAACCAGAGCCGACAACCATTACCCACCGTTTGGGTGAGTCCAGCTACTTGTCTGAGGCTCAACCCAGCCAACGCGCAAGTCAGGAAGCAGGCACTTATCTGTATCAGCTTGCCTTTCAGTTGGCCGAACGGCTGGCCCGAGCCGAGCAAGTAGAGTCCCTGTGTCAGCATGTGCTGGAGTGGCTGTTTGAAAATGTTCCGGCAGCCGATGCTGGGGCTGTGTTGTTGCTGCCGCGACAGGCCCTCAAGGAGCCTCAACCCCAAAACCTGGTCGTCGTGGCTGCCAAAACCCGGAAGGGGATCAAGTATCACCGCGTCTCTTCTTTCCTGGCCGAGCAGGTGCTCCGCGAAGGCACCGCCATGCGGGCCATGAATGTCCTGGGCGATAGCACCCTCAGCAGCCGCGACAGCCAAGGCAACCTTCAGGCGTCCACTGTGATTTGTTCTCCGGTGCGTTATCAAGGTCCTGTGCTGGGCGTGATACATCTGTATGCCACTGATCCGGACCGCACTCTGACCGACAAAGATTTGGATGTCACCTTTGCCGCAGCGCAAACCCTGGCTGTGGCCCTGAGCAACCTGGAGCAACTCCACCACATGGCCGAGAACCTCTCGCGGATCAAAAACGAAAACAAACTCCTGCGGCAGCGGCTAGGGGTGGAGAGTCAAATAGTGGGCCGTTCTCCAGTGATTCGCCAAATCACGGAACAAATTGCCCGGGTGGCTCCCACCAAGTCCACCGTGCTCATCCGCGGAGAAAGCGGCGTGGGAAAGGAATTGGTGGCCCGAGCCATCCACTTTGCCAGCCCCCGACGCAACAAGCCTTTCATCTGTCTCAACTGTGCTGCCTTGAGTGAGTCCCTGCTGGAAAGTGAACTGTTTGGCCACGAGCGGGGAGCTTTCACCGGGGCGACCAGCCGGCGGTTGGGCAAGTTTGAACTGGCCCACGGCGGCACTTTGATGCTAGACGAAATCGGGGAGATGAGCCCCCAGCTTCAGGCCAAGTTCTTGCGTGTGCTGGAGGGCCATCCGTTTGAGCGGGTTGGAGGTTCCGAGCCGGTTCATGTGGATGTTCGGGTCATTGCCGCCACCAACCGCAATCTGGAAAAAGAAGTCGAACGCGGCAATTTCCGACGCGATCTGTATTTCCGGCTCAATGTGGTGGAGATTTACATTCCTGGGCTGCGCAAACGACCCGAGGACATCCCCATTCTGGCCCAGCACTTCCTGGAAAAGTTCAACGCGGAGCTGGGGCGAAGGATCAAAGGCTTTACTGATGAAGCCATGGAAGCCATGCTCCGCTATCGCTGGCCTGGGAATGTTCGTGAGTTGAAGAATGTCATAGAACGAGCCTGCGTGCTGTGCGAAGGGGACTACATTGATGTGCACAACCTGGCCCTCTCGCGGCTCTCCACCGCCGGAGAAACTTCCGAGTTGATCCTTCATCAACCTCGCGGTTATGTGGCCATGTCGTTGGCTGAAGTGGAACGGCGTCATATTGAAGCCACGCTTCGGGCCACCGGTTGGAACAAAAGCCAAGCGGCTGCCATTCTGGGCATTGAACGCTCCACGCTGGATCGCAAAATCCGCCGCTACAACATCCAACGGGAGCATCCCTTGATGAAGCACTCTTAAGAACCATCATGGGTGTTTGGGGAGTTGAGGACGGGACGGATTCGGCGAAAAAGCTCAGCCAGTTCGGTCAAAATCAGCGCGGTGGCTCCCCAGACAAAGTGCCCTTGCACCCGATAGCCCGGCACCGGCACCTGTTGGCCCCAAACACAACGAAGCTCTGTGGTAAGAGCTTCCGGACGGATTAGCTCCTCCAGCGAGGCCCAGAGCACTTGTTTGACTTCCTTGGGACAAGGGCACAGGGGCACAGGTCCTTGGGTTGCCAACAGCCACGGCCTGACCGCGAATCGGGAAACGAACAACCGCACCGGAGTCAGCTCAAACAGCGGTTGCACCCTCTGCGGTTCCAGGCCCAATTCTTCCCGTAGTTCGCGTAGGGCGGCCTGTTGGGTCGATTCGCCTGGGTGAAGCTTCCCGCCAGGAAACCCCACTTGGCCTGCGTGTTGGGGCATGCTTTCAGGACGCAGCACCAGCGGCACTTCTGCCCCCGAAGGAGCTTCACATAAAACCACTGCCACGGCAGCTTGAGGCAAGGAGTTTTCCTCAGGATGGAAATGCCGGCCACAGCTCATCGGTGGCTCGGCCCGACGCATCACCCCGGCTCCCGGAAGCTCCCGGCACCCCTCTGCCTTGAAGGCTTGCAACAGGGTGGTCCAAGACCAAGGAACAGGAGCGGGGTTGGGCTCAGGCATGCGCAACACTCCAGGCGTGCAAGGCTGGACCTTGTGGCAATGGGGGTCTTTTCAACATAACCGCTGTTTGTTCCCAACAGCAGCCCTCCGGAGTAGCTTTTTTCATCTGGGTGTGTGGAGAACGGGCAAAGCTGCCCGACGGGGTCAGCTTTTTCGGGGAAGTTTTGGGGAAAGTGCAACTTGCCGCGAACCTTTCCCGGCGCTTGGGGGTTGAAAGTAAGGGGTGAGCACTCAACCCTGTTTGACCGAAGCAAACCGTTGGTTTTCCCGGACCGGTTGGCTTACACTAATGGAAGGAGATCTGTTTGAGTGACCTCCAACGAGGGAATGGTGCGCATTGGCTCCTGCTGATCGTCCCTTGGGTCGCTACGAACTGCGCGACCCGGATGTTCGGCTCATGCTCCAGGTCCGCGACGACGACGCAGCGGCCTTTGAGGAGCTGATGTTGCGCTATCAGCATCGTGTGCTGCGGGTGTTGGAGCACTTGGCTCCTTCGCCGTCCGAAGCCGAAGATCTGGCCCAGGAGGTGTTTTTGCGGGTGTTTCGGGCCAGGAAAAGCTATACGCCCGATGCCAAGTTTTCCACTTGGCTTTTCACCATCGTGCACCATGTAGCAAGCAACGCACGGCGCAAGCGAGCCAACCGACAGGAAGTGCAGTTGGTCAGCAGCCCCTCGGGCCAGGTGGAGTTGGGCGGGATGGACCAATGGGCCCAGGCCACCAGTGGAGTGATGCCTTCGCGGGTGATGGCTCGCCTGGAGATGCGCGAAGTGGTGCGAGCTGCCCTGACGCACCTCAATCCCCGGCAACGCATGGCCGTGTTGCTTAACAAGTTTGAAGGGATGAGCTATGCCGACATTGCCCAAACCATGGGCACCAGTGTCCAGGCGGTTAAAAGCCTTCTGGCCCGAGCCCGACTCACCCTCAAAGAAGTGTTGGAGCCGTATTTGAGCCAAGGACGGCGTCCTCGGGACAGCAGTGGCACGGGCCGATGGACCCCGGTGCCCTCGTAAAAAACAAACGCCGAGAAACTTTGCAAGCCGCTTTGTTCCCACGGGTGTTCCAATCCTGGCAAGAGCACTGCCATGACAACCTCCCCTGCCGCCAACTCCGACGAATCCTTGCTCACTGACTTGGTAGCTTACCTGGACGGCGAGCTAGAGCCCCAGCGCGCCCGACGGGTGGAGCAACTCCTGTTCTCCGATCCCAAGGTCCAGGAAGAAGTGCGCAAGCTGGAACAGTCCTGGGAGCTGTTAGACCATTTGCCTCAAACGGTGGTCAGCGACAACTTTGCCCGAACCACCGTGGAGCTGGTCCTGGAGGACCTTTCCCAACAGATTCAAGCCCGACAGCGAAGCCTGCCCCGAGGGCGACGCCGTTGGGGACTCCTTCTGGCCGGATTGATGGCCTTGGGGAGCTTTCTCACCTGGGTGGCGGTGGACAGTCTTTGGATGAATCGGGAAACCCAGTTCCTGCAACAGCTCCCCGTGCTGGAACAACTGGAAAAGTATGAAGAAGCCGGTTCGGTGGAGTTTCTTCAAGAGATGGTTCGCCGGGGCCAGGTTCCGGTGCCGGATCCCGCTGTTTCGCCACATCGCCCATGAAACGCTGGTGGGAAAAACTGTTGGTGTTGTTGTTCAAGCAGCACGGCTGGACCACGGTGGTGCTGTGTGGAGTGGGGATTGCCGTGGGAAGTTTGGCCGGAGTGTGGGTTCGCCAGGTGCGCACCGCCGCGTGGCAGCCCCAGTTGGAACGCTGGAGCCAACTCTCGCCCCAACAACGCTCCACTCTGCTGCGCCGATGGCGACGCTGGGAAAAAATGTCCCCCGATGAACAACGGCATTGGCTCCAGTTTCACACCCAACTGCAACAACACCCTCAAAGCCATCAGCTTCAGCAGGCCTTGGAACAATTTCACACCTGGCTGGCCCAAGTGCCCCTTTCGGTTCAGTGGGAATTGACCCAAGCCGATTTGCCTGTGGAAAAACGCCTGGAACTGCTTCAGCAGCGCTATCAGGATTGGTTGTCCTATAAGCGACTCAGCCCGGCAGAGCAGGAAGCACTGAAGCGTTGGTGGTGGGAACAACTGGATCAGCACGGGCTGTTGCCGCCAGCGGCGGGACTTCGGACCCGGGGAGGCGAGCCGAGCCTGGGAAGACTTTTAGCCGTCTTGAGGCGTCGGGGGCCGGCGATGGGAGAGTTGCGACGGTTTTTGGATCAACTCCCCCCGGAGGCTTTCCAGCAACTGGTACGGCGACTCCCGGTGGAGTATCAGCAACAGTGGACCTTGGTGCCCCAGGTGGATCAGCGGCGCAAAATTGTCTTCCACTGGACGCTTCGCACCCTGAGCCAAATGCGGTTTCACCGTTCGCGTCCATGGCGTCATCGGGACATGCAGGACCGACTGGTTCGTTTCTTTGAACAGCTTCCGGCGGCGACCAAGCAACAGTTGCTGGAATTGCCGCCTTCTGTGTTTTGGCAGCAATTGGCCCGACGCTACGAAGAAGCTCACCCTCCTCGCTCCTCCGGTCCTTCTCGACCCCGACCTCCTGGACGCAGAGCTCCCACGCGATAGAGCAAGAAGAGCTTCCTGAAATGTGCCCTGGGGCTTTTCGGCGTGTTCCTTGGTGCTGGGGAGTTTCACTGCAAGCGAAGTCACATCCGACACAAAAGTTCGGCTGGTCCCTGGTTGGGGCAAGGGCAAAAGAGGCCCTGTGATTAGTCGGTTCTTCTTGTAGACACGGGGACCAAACGCTCCTGCAGGGGGGAAAAGCCCTCGTGGATCAAAGCCTGTTGGCCCCTTTGCAAGATCCACTCGTGCCACTTTTGTTCAAGCTCACTTAGTGAGGTACGGTAAACGGTCCAAGCGGCGTGGGGCCATCCGCGTCGAGGACCCAGCCGGGCAAAGGTGAACAGTTGCTCCCGATTCCCACGGTCCAGCAAAAACCGGGTGAGGAGAACCGCTGCCGTGTAGCCGGACTGATCGTGGGGATGGAGTCGGGTGGTGCCAAGCACTTGGCCTAGCTTCGGCAGTCTGGATGTGCGAAGCCAACTTTGCAGCACCTGGACCCGTTTGCTCCCGGTGGCAGCATCGTCGTACATCGCCGCCACGCCTTCCTGGACCCAAACCGGCAGATGCGCACCGTAGTGTTGGGCCAGCACGATATGGACTAGCTCATGGGCCAGAGTTTGGGGAAGCCGCTGTGGCGAAGTGCGGAGCCACACCAGATGGCACTTCCGTCCCCCGCCGGTGGCAAGCCAGGTGTAGGCTTCGTCGGCCTCGGGAGCAGGTTCCCAGTGGATGATGGTTTTGCGCCCAGGTGGGGCGACGAGATCTTTTCCCCAGGTGCGGGCGATTTGGGCCTGCCAGTGGTTGGCCAAGTGAAGAATCCATCGGGCGGAAGCTTCGTCCGGAGCGTTGACGGAAAAGTGCTCATTGCCCACCACTGCCCGGGTATCCTGGGCTTGAGCTGCCGAAAGCGCCACCATGCCCCATCCCACCAGCCCAGCCATTCTGGCCACCATAAAAGGCCTCCTTGCCTTGAAAAAGCGTTCCTTTTGGGCCCACGAAGGCCCTGTAGCTTCCCCCGAAGGCCCCAGGGGCGTCAAGAGCGATTGGGCCACTTTGTTCTGGGGCAGAAAGGATACCGGTCTTAAATTTCAAGCAGCAAGTTCCACAGCAGAGTACCAAATCGTAAAATGAGGAAGTTGGTTGTTGGGGTGAGGTAATTTTCCTGGTGACGAGTGGATCATCATGGCAACCTCTCCAGAGCATCTTTCTTTCCAGGATCTGTGCCATCTCTCAGCCACAGAACTGGCCAAGATCGTAATGGACCCTTCGGCTGATGAACATTTGCGAGGCCAAGCGTTCCAGGTTTTGAGGAAAAATCATGTAAAGAGAATCATCCGCATGGTAGCCATTCGGAAGGGCTGGAAATGCAAAAGAATTGTTAGAGAGGTGTATGAGAACAGCAACTTGGACCTGTGGATGCTTTTGGAAAAAGGGGCTTACGACCCGAGTCGTGGCAAGTTTGGATCCTGGTATGCCAAGGTGGCTCGCAATCGGTTGGCTGACGAAATGAGGAAAAAACAAAGAGAGATCTCGGTTCCTCCTGTGCAGGACGAAGATGGGCAGGAGCCCACATGCACCTTGGACCAGGTTTCTCAAAACCCTCAGCCAGACGCAACGGCAGACCCGGAAAAGCGGGAACAACTGAAACAAGAGAGCCAACAAGTGTATGACCAGCTTTTGAATGTGCCCCCGCTGGCTCCTCGGGCCCAAGTGGACTATGTGGCCGTGGCGGCTTTGAGGTTCCGTTTGGCAATGCTCAAGATTCTCAAGAACTACCCCAACGGCAGGGATTTGGTCCAGGAGCTTAGCTGGCCCGAGGCCTTGGCCCGACGCTCCTTGCGCCGGGGGTGGCCGACCATTCAGGCAATTTGGGACCAGATTTTCGCCCAACCGGGTCATCAAAGTTGGGTCTCGGGTTCCGAGCTGGTGGAGATCATCAAGGAAATGTTGAAACGCAGCGGGACTGAGGCCGAGTTTTCGGAAGCGACTTGGGACCAGTGGATCACCCGTTCCAGAAAACATCTACTGAAACATCTTCCTTCGCAAACTGTGGACGAAATTATACCACCGCGTTCCTCAGGTTCTTCCAACGAGGACCGCTAGTGCTCGCAAGCTGGAAAAGCCCAAGAGCAAGAAACTGGCCAAGGAGAACAGGTGGATGCGGGATTTCCCTTGGGAACCAATCCGAGTGTTCCATCCGGCCCGTGGCAGAACGACAGTCCAGGGGTTCAAGGACTGGCGTTCGGCATGGGAACACATCAATCACCACATCTTCAGCCCCCCGGAATCGCAGGCTTGGGGGTGGATTGATCCTCGGCTTGGGGAGATTGTCCCCTTGCACAATCCAGATGCCCTTTATGCTTTGGCCCGACGCACCCGATCCGCCTGGCATCCCCAGGATCAAGACACTTACCGAAAAGTTTACCAGATTTACATGGAGCAGGTGGACCGGGAGTTGCGCGAAGCACAAGCGTTGGGATGGTACATCTGTCAGGATTCGCTGTGCGTGGCCGTAGGCACAATAGGGATCATCCTCGTGATTTACCATGATCAGGAGGAGTTTCCTCAAGGAGTGTTGCTGACCGCCTTTGTCGGGGGAGCAGGTATCCCTGAGGTCGTCGGCGACCCCGAAAAGGGAACCCTCCTCAGAAACCCCATTCAGGAAAATAGCTTGCGCATCAGACACATTCATCCTCGGGAGTACCGAAGGCTCCAACGCCGCCAAGAGAAGTGGAGTCGGGAACAGTGGCTTTTTTACCGGGTGTTTCGGCCTTGTGTGCAGTTTATTCACTGCTGCCATCGCCGCAGCTTGAACCTGGAAGGGCGAAAAATCCCAAATGACTACGCCTTGCTCAAAAAAGTGCTGCCCCCAAGAAGCAACATCACTTTTGAAACCTGGAAAAAATGGAAACAGCAACTAGGAGGGAACCGACCATGAACCCCTACCAACGAGGCGAACTGACCCTGGAAGTGGACCCTCAGGGGGAGATTGACTGCTGGGTGGAAAACCTGGACTCCACCTTGGCCGCCGAAGGACCAGAGTGGTCCGACCAAGGGGCCTGGGACCTCCTGGCCAATTGGGCCAAACTGCACCGCGCACGAGAAGAACTGCTGGACGAACGAGCCCAAACCATCTTCCAAAACGCCAAACAGGTCATCTGGGCCCGAGGAGCCCAACTGGCCAAAAAAGCTCAGCAGCGAATGTCGCCCCAAGCCTGGAAAGCCTGGGAAGAAAACCTCCTGGACTTAGATGAACACTTCGCCGACTTGCCCCAACTGGTCCAATCTCAACAAGCCGAACAACTCATCAGCCAGCTAGACGACGCCCATATGGTCTTCTACATGGCGAAACGCACTCAGGCCCTGGAGGAAAGGGCCCAAGAGTCCTGGGAAGAACACCTGAGTAGATGGGAAAGCCTACTGGCCGACCACCCCTGGATCACCACCGCCGCCGCAGGATTCGTCCAAGCCGTCGCCGCTACCCTCCGACCCTCCATCCCCGAAGAAGATTATGAACTGGCTTGGGCATGCATGCTTTGGGAAAACCTCCTGGATCAACTCGTGGAAGCCAAAGCGGAACTGGAATTTGAAACCCCGGCACTAAAGCGGAAAGTCCAAGAGATATTGGGACCGGCGAAAGAACCTTCTTGGGGGGTTTCGCCCATGCCACTTTTGAACCAAGCAGGGGATGGCTTTCGGGTGGGGGCGGTTCTCCCCCTGGCCTTGGCTGCCGGCAAGGTGGCCCAAAAGCCTTTGGTGCTCCAATGGCAAAGCCCTGATGGAAAATACCAGGCGCAGACCATCATTTCCGGGGCACCGGAATCAGTGCGGATTGAGTTTTTCAAACCCCCAGAAGGCCAGCCTGCCCGGGAACTGGCCCACAAGCCGGTCCAACTGGGGCGGATCTCTACTACGATCACTCCCGATGCTCGAGCCAGCTTCTCAGTCGCCCAGCTTCAGGAAGCCCAAGAAGATCTGCGTCTGAAGGTACAGGGACAACTGTGGCTTCCTCAAAAGGAGTAGGCCATGGCGCCGGCAACCGCTCTGGAGCAGGGGCTTCAGGTCGCCCAAACTCCCTTGGAGGAGTTCCTTTCTGACCACAAAGGGCGATTGGCAGCTTGTCAACTGGTGAAATGCTTGGGGGCGTGGGTTTACTGGTGGGCGCGGCAGCGGGTGTTGCAGCATTTGCAGAAGCGGTTTGGAGGCCACTGGGAGCGTCCTTCTTTGGGACCGTTGGCCGGGGGATGCATCGTATGGTTTGAACAGCAGCCCCGAGACCGCTGGCCCTTGTTGCTCCCGGCTCTGCCCTTGCCGGTGGTTTGGAGTCGCCAGCCTCCTGAACCGGCTAAAAGGCCCCCGCTACCACTGCTCCGTCTGGCCCAGCAAGTGGCCCACCAACTCGGCCATCCCGATTGGCACTTGCAAACTTTGCTTCCTGTCCCGGGCGGAAACTGGTCCGCGCTGGAAGACCAACTGAAGGCGGCCTCAGGTTGGGCTCCTTTGGCCGCGGCACTGTGGGTGGCTGCACAGGGGGGGCGAAGTGATCTTCGGGTGGGAGCCACGGGAGCATGGATTCCCAAACGGGGCCTTCAGCCCGTGCTCCTGGAAGGCAAACTCCAAGCAGCAGCCGAATTGGGCATCCGGCAGTTCTTCGTGCCTGAGTGCCAACTCCCACAAGCCCAACGGGCCTGCGAGGGCGTGCACCCTGCTCCCGATGTTCAACCTCTGCCCACCGGCACGACGGATTGGCGCGAAACGCTGCATCCCCTGCTGGCTCAGATGGACTATCCCCCCGATGAACACGCTTCCCCCGAAGTGCAAGCCCAGTGGTATGTTCGCCAGCCTGATCTTCAAAAGGCTCGGCACTATTACCACCGCATGCTGCTTTCCCCAATCGCCGACCGACTGCGCAAGCAGTGGGAAGCTCAAGTCGGGCAGAGCTGTTCCCAACTGGTAACCATCATCAGTCACAATCCTGAGCTAGCCGTGCTCACCACCTTGATGACCGGAGCCCAACGGGTGGTAGTGCTGTTTACCCGAGATCAGGCGCCCAATCTGAATGTGTTTAAGCGCCTGCTTCGCCAAGCCAACTCTCAGGTGGAGATAGGCACGCGTGAGTTTGCCACTGCTGAGGAGCTGGCCCAGCAGGCCGGTCCGGTGGTAGGTGAGTTGGCCGATCAACTTCCTCCTGAGCATTTGGCTGTGGACCTTACCCCAGGAACCAAGGAAATGACCCTGGCCATGTTTGCTGCCGCCCGGGCAGGGAATCGCTTGGTTTATCTTCGCCATCGCATCCAGCAGCGGCGAGCGGTGCCGTTTTCTGAGCGGTTGAGGGTGTTTGATCGGGGCCAGGGGTAAGCCGGGTCAGGGACTGCTGCCTGGGTAGGTGGTTAGCTGCCCGAGGAAGCACCGGCCAACTGAGGCTCCGAAGGGGCCGACGCCGGAGCCGGGGAAGTGGCCGCTTTCTGCGGCGGATAACAGGCCCAAAACACCACTCCCACAAACACCGCCCCAGAAAGCAAGTTGGCCAAAGTCACCGGCAACTGGTTCCACAGCCACCATTGAGCCAGGCTCACTTCTGCTCCCAGGAGGATTCCCGTGGGTATGACAAACATGTTCACCACCGAGTGCTCAAACCCTTGGGCAAAGAAAGTGGTGATGGGCAGCCAGGCAGCCAGGATTTTTCCTGCGGTGCTTCGGGCCGTCAGGGCCATCAGCACGCCCATGCAAACCATCCAGTTGCACAACACGGCTTTGGCTCCCACGCGCAACAGCCCCTGAGGGCCTTGAGCCTGATAGGCTACGGTTTTCGCCTCAGCCACAGCAATCAACTTGGCAGCCACCGGATGCCCGCCATCGCCGCCCAACGCCGCGACCAACAGCACCCCGTAAAGCAAACTTCCCAACAGGTTGCCCAGGAAAACCCAAGCCCAGTTGCGCACGGCTTGTCCTGCAGTGGTGGCTCCGGCCAGGGTGGAGGTGGTCAGCAGGGCGAAGTTTCCCGTGACCAGCTCCATTCCAAAAAGCACGATCATCACAAAACCCACCGGGAACACCAGCGCCCCGACCAGTCCCACTCCCGTCTGCACTGTGGCCGTCAGGGCCAGCGAGGTAGCAAATCCCAAAAACGCTCCCGATACCGCTCCGCGTAGCAAAAGCTGCGGCGTGGACAAGGCCGCCTTCTTGCGACCCAATTGGACCATCGTGTTGACCACCTCAGCAGGAGCGACATAGTCCACGGCTTGTCTCCTTCGTGCAAGGGGAAATCTGAGAGCCAGAAACTGTTAAGCCTGGGAGTTTGAACTGCTGGGCACGCTGGAGGCGGATTCCAGGCGGACCCACACGCGGCCATCTTTCACCCGGGTGGGGAACACCTGGATTTGTTCTCCAGGCGGTTCCACACTGCATCCGTCGCAGAGTCGGAACCGCCAACCGTGAAGGGGACACACCAAGGTGTTTCCTTCCAGGGTGCCTTCGGCCAGAGAGCCTCCGGCATGAGGGCAAAGGGCTTCGGTGGCGAGAATGCCCTGGGGCGTGCGGAACAAAGCCAGCTCCACCCCTTGGCAGCTTACGGCCAATCCGCCCTGCTGGGGCACCTGGTCCTCGGCCGCCACGGCCACATAGCCCTCGGCGTCTTTCTCCACACTCGCAGGCGGTGCGGAGGCTTGAGCCGGGGAAGTCGTTTGAACCTCAGAAGCCTCTTCTTCCACTCGGGCAAAGTGGCGTCTGAGACCCGCACATCCAGGGCAAAACACCGGAGGGTCTTCTCCCTCGTAGCAGTAATTGCAGTTTTCACACACCCATTTGGGCTTGCGGTAGTCATGGTCGCCGGTGCGTTGAGCTTGTTGTTGGGCCAGACGCTCGCGCCAATAAGCACTGAAAGACTGGCCGGGTTTGTGGTGGCGGTAGTACTCGTTGATCACTTCTTCAATCACCTGGGGAAGCTGATCCACATCCACTCCCAGGCGGTACAAAAGCCCTGGCTGCAATCGCCCCGCCACCCCTCCGCCCAGATAGACATCAAATCCTTCGCGTGTGCCCAAAAGGCGGCGCACGCGCACGCCTTTGAGCCCGATGTCGGCCGTGTGGTGCAGCCCACAACTGGAAGGACATCCGCTCATGTGAATCCGGATTCCGTGCAGCACCACCCCTCGGCGTCGCAGTTGGTCCATGAGCCGCAGCATGTGGCTTTTAGTTTCGGTCACGGCGATGTTGCAGAACTGCTTTCCGGTGCAGGCGATGGTGGACCGTGCCAAAGGATCGCCCTGGGGACTTAGGCCGTACTTGGCTGCTTCGGTGGCGGCGGCGTGACGGAACCCGGTGCGAATGCCCGGCACCAGTATCCCTTGGTCGTAAGTGGTGCGCAGCGTGCCATCGCCCCACTTTTTGCTCAAAAGAGCCAGTCCTTCCAATTGCTCCCAAGACAATCGCCCCAACGGCACGCACAAGCCCATCACCCAACGCTGCTGATCCTTTTGACGAATCCAGCCCACCAGATCTTCATAGCCAGCCGGGGGAAGCGGCTCGCGCAGATAGGGCCTCAGAGGAAACGGCAGGTGTTGTTCCAGGTATTCCAACACTCCCGAGACTCCCAAACGCTTCACCACCCAGGCAAATCGGGCTTGGCGGCGGTTTTTGCGGTCGCCTTCGGCTCGGAACAGATCAAGCAAGGCTCGGGTCACGGGCAGGACTTGCTCAGGACTGACCAACACCGGGAGCACTTGTCCCAATTGGGGTTCTTGACCCTGCTTGCCGCCCACCAGAACATGAAAGCCCACCTCTCCCTCCTCGTCCCGGGTGGCCAAAAAGGCTATGTCCTGAGTCCAGTAGTGGAGAGCCGCTTCGGGCATGCCGCACAAGGCCACATTGAACTTGCGCGGCAAGTCGCTGTAGGTGCGTGAGCCTAGCACCAGGTGGCTCAACTGATGGCAAAGCTCCCGAGTGTCGTAAAGCTCCTCGGGCACCAGTCCGCTGAGAGGGTGGCCGTAAATGTTGCGCACATTGTCGTGAGCCGTTTGCAGCGTTTCCAAGCCCACCTGTTGGAGTCGGCTTCGGGCTTTGGGCAAATGGGAAAGACGGAGCCCTTGCACTTGGATGTTGCCTCGGGTGGTGATGTCCACGATTCCGTAGCCGTATTCGTAGGCAATGAAAGCTAACTCCCGAGCGGCTTGAGCCGTCAGCTCGCAGGAGGTGATGCGCACTCTCATCATGTAGTGATCCCCGTCCCGCTTGCGATGCAAAAACCCATACCACTTGAACCGCTCTATGTCGTCCGGGGGGATTTGAGCGCTGGGCTTGTCCTCCTGAGCCCAACGCACCAGGTCGTCCCAAACATCCAACGGGTGCTTGGCGGCTTTGAAGGCTTCAATCTTGTTCATGGCTTGAACCGACCTCGTGAGGAAAAAGCGACACACGGCTTGGTTCTCTGGGCGCGCAAGGGGAGCGCAACTTCACACCATTGCGGCGCGCGGAAGGACCTCGGGGGCGCTGTGGGCGGCGCGAGGATGAGCTTCAGAACCGCACTCCTCACGACTCCTTTCCTGAGCCTTCAGGAGTGCTCATCGGTAGGGCAGCGCGAGAGGGAAATTACACCCTGTTTTTCAAGAGAAAAAAACATGCCAAAACACCGCACCGACTCGCCTTTTTCCAAATTTCTTTCCCCTTTCCCAAAAAAACAGGCGTTTAAGCACCCGGGGGGGCGATCTGGCAACGCCCTGGGAGTTGTTTAATGAGCCTGACAAAAAACGGCTTGCCCAATTTGAATGCAATCGGTGCACAGCTTCTGCGCATCTGACTTGTCTTGGCAAGATGACCCGGAGCCTGATGCTGGTAGATGGCTTGGTTTGATAAGCTGTGCGGGTTTTTCGGACCGACGGAGGGTGGGAAGAAAGGGTTTTGCTCTTTGCCTCTGATAGCCGAAGTGCTTCGTCAGGGAGCAACTTGTCAATCAAGGAGGAGCGGAGCCATGCGAATGTGTTGGATTGTTTTTTTCTTTGGGGACTCTAGTGCGCGGGGTTTGTTTTGGAGCCAAGTGTTGCTGTTGGGGCTTTTGAGTGGGACCACTTGGGCTCAGGAACCCCTGTTGGGGCATCTTGAGCAAGGCACAGCGGTTTCCCATTCCCACGGCGGCTCCCGACGCAGTTTGGCCGACAAGCACGCTCCAGCCGCTCTCATGGCCGACCACCTGCACCAGCCCGGGGAAATCATGTTGGAGTACAAATACATGCTCATGTCCATGGACGAGAATCAATGGGGAACCCGGCGTCTTAGCAACGATCAGGCTCTGGCGGTGGGCAATGCGTTGGGCACCAATTTTGGGGCAGTTCCCACCCACATGGACATGGAGATGCACATGCTCCATGTCATGTACGGCTACACGCCCCGGATCACCGCCTATTTGATGCTCATGTGGCCGGCGTTGACGATGGACCACCTGCGCGGACCGGCCAACCCGGGTGGACCAGGCACGCCCTTTACGGTCCACAACAGTGGATTTGGGGACCTGGGCCTGGGAGCTTTGATTGGACTAGTGCAGACCGAACAAGCCGATGTGATCCTTAACCTGGGCATGAGTGTGCCCACCGGGGATATTTCCCGAGGCTCGGACATCCCCACCGCGGGACGCACCGTGCAAGAGCTCCCCTATCCCATGCGCCTGGGCACGGGAACATTTCAGTTCAAGCCCGGGATAACCTGGAAGCGATATTTCCCTCGGGCCAGCATGGGTGTGCAGTTCCAGATGAATTTTTCCATCGGGCACAACTGGGATCACTACGGCGTGCCGGATCAATACCGACTCAACTTCTGGTATGCCCGACTGCTGACAGACCACCTGGCCCTCAGCTTCCGCGTGGAAAACTTCTGGAAGGACAACTTCTCCGGGGCTGATCCGGACCTCAATCCCGCGGTCATCTCCACCGCACGCCCAGACATGCAAACCGGCTATTGGCTCAATTTTGGCTATGGGATCATGTACTTGGTGGGCAACTCTGGCCATCTGATCAATGTGGAGCTGGTGGACACGATCTACCAGGACCTGGATGGGGTTCAACTGCGCAGCGATTGGTCCGTGGTGGTCAGTTGGTCCAAGGCATATTGAGCTTTCAGCCTCCGGGCGTCTAGAACCCCTTGGGCATTTGTGCTCTGATAGCAGGGAGCAATCGTGAAAAAGCCCGTTGGGGTGGAGCACAAAAGGTGTCCAAGAAGCCCAAGCGGAGAGCTTCCTGGAAGCGACGGAAACCGGGCCGAGAGAAGCCTCGGCTGGAGCGTGTGGGCGTGGCCGAAGTGGCCACGGTGGGGTGGCTCTTGGCCGTGTTGTTTTTGATCGGGTGCGAGTTGGGAGGATTGTTGGCTTGGCTGTTGGGCAGGGGGCCGGCAGCCCAACTGGCCGCAGAATATCTGCTGGTGGTCTCGTTGGTGTTGGGCCCCTTGGCTTTGGGTTTGTTGTTGGTTGTGTGGGCTGGCAAGCGCATTGTGCCACCAGTGGGACTAGTGGTGCTCACTTGGGTGGTGAGCCTGTTTCCTTGGGGAGTGTATTTGAGCTTGTGGTGGAGGCGTTCTTGAGCGGGAGCGTCTTCGCAACTGGCCCTGGGCGTGTACAATGACCCCCTGTGTGTTTCCCCTTCCCGTGGTTTCCAAAAGGGAACTGTGATGCGCCAGATTCGCCGCCTGTTGGTAGCCAACCGAGGGGAGATTGCCATTCGGGTGTTTCGCTCCGCCCACGAGTTGGGCATGCGCACCGTGGCCCTCTACAGCTACGAGGACCGCTACGCTCTGCATCGTTTCAAGGCCGACGAGGCCTACCGGATTGGCAAACCGGGGGAGCCGATTCGGGCCTATTTGGACATTCAGGGCATCATCCAGCTTGCCCTGGAACGCAAGATAGAGGCCATTCACCCAGGCTATGGGTTTTTGTCCGAGAACGCGGAGTTTGCTCGGGCTTGTGAGCAAGCCGGGATCGTGTGGATTGGGCCTCGGCCCGAGTTGCTCCAACTCCTGGGCGACAAGACGGCCTCACGCCGCTTGGCTCAAGAGGTAGGCGTACCTGTGCTGCCTGGAAGCCAAGCCGTCACCACCCTTCAGCAAGCTCTGGACGAAGCCCAACGGTTGGGCTATCCGGTCATGCTCAAAGCCGCCCATGGAGGCGGAGGCCGGGGCATGCGGGTGATTGACTCGCCTGAGACGCTCCGGCAGGTGTTTGACCAAGCCCAACGGGAGTCCCTCTCGGCGTTCGGCTCCGACGAGCTTTTTGTGGAAAAGTACATCCGCCGGGCCAGACACCTGGAAGTGCAACTGCTCGGGGACAAACACGGCAATTTGATCCACCTGCATGAGCGCGACTGTTCGGTACAGCGCCGTAATCAAAAGGTGGTGGAAATTGCTCCCGCTCCGGTGCTGGACGAAAAGGTTCGTCAGGAGCTGTTTGAGGCGGCTTTGGCCTTGGGGCGTCATGTGGGCTACGACAACGCCGGCACGGTGGAGTTCCTCCTGGATGACGAAAGTGGCCAGTTCTATTTCATTGAGGTCAACCCTCGCATTCAGGTAGAACACACGGTGACGGAGGAAGTCACCGGGGTGGACATCGTGGCTGCCCAGATTCTGGTGGCCCAAGGTGTGCCACTTTCGGACCCGGAGCTGGACTTGGGTTCTCAGGACCGGGTGAGCGTGCGGGGATATGCGTTGCAGTGCCGGGTGACCACGGAAGACCCGGCCAACAACTTCATGCCCGACTACGGACGCATCAGCCACTACCGCTCGGCCAGCGGGATGGGCATTCGCCTGGACGCCGGCAGTGCGTTTTCCGGAGCGGTGGTCAATCCGTTTTACGACTCCCTGCTGGTAAAAGTCACGGCCCGAGGACGCCGGTTCGTCGATGCCGCCCGGCGGATGGAACGCTCCTTGCAGGAGTTTCGTATCCGCGGGGTGAAGACCAACATTCCGTTTCTCATTCGGCTGGTCACCCATCCGACTTTTCTGGCCGG
>JAJRRR010000429.1 GCA_024279285.1 Planctomycetota bacterium | reverse complement strand
GTCACCTCCGAGTCCACCGCGCAACTGGACCGAGGGCTTAAGAAAGACCTCTACCAACGGGCCGGAGTGCCTGAATACTGGCTCGTGGACCTGGACGAACACGAGCTTTGGCAATATGTGCTCATGCAAGGGAGCTACCAGTCCAGTCGGTACACCCAAGGGGAGGTAGTAGCTCGGCGCTTTTCGGGAGTTTCCGTAAGACTTGAGAGCTTGTGGTAGGAGGCGAGGCAAGTTCCCTATGGCCCAATTCACTTCTAAACTCGGCTACGAGCAATATGTGCAGTTTCCCTCCGATGGGCGACGGCACGAGATCATCGACGGAGAGCATCTGGTGAACCCGGCTCCTAGTCCTTATCACCAGCTTGTCTGCGGGCGGTTGTATCGTCAGTTGTGTTCGCAGATAGAGGATCAAGGTCTCGGCCAAGTGTTCTTTGCTCCGGTGGATGTTCAGCTTTCCCTGCACGACATCGTGCAACCGGACCTGGTGGTGGTGCTCAACGCCCGAAAGCACATCATCACCCCACGCAAGATCAAAGGCCCGCCGGACCTGATCGTGGAAGTCACCTCCGAGTCCACCGCGCAACTGGACCGAGGGCTTAAGAAAGACCTCTACCAACGGGCCGGAGTGCCCGAGTACTGGCTCGTGGACCTGGACGAACACGAGCTTTGGCAATATGTGCTGAGTGCTGAGGGCTATCAGGTTCAAGGCCCTTGGCCCCAGCAGGTGCAAGCCCAACAGGTACCCCAACTGCGCGTGGACCTGACGGGGGTGTGGTAGCGGGGGTGGCGGTCCCAGGGTGTTGTGGGAAAAATCCGGCCAAAGGCTCTTGTCAAGCTGGCTTGGGGCCGATATAGTATTCATGCGTTCAGTATCCAGCCAGTGTTCCTTTCCTGGTCCACTCGGGAAGGAGAGGCGGTTGGGCGGTGAGAATGGTTCTCCTGCACTAAGGGGGCTTTTCCCATGGCGACCAATTCCAAGCCTGCGGTTCGTTCGGCCCGACGCGAAACCCCGGCTGCGGCCAAGTCCCGACCCAAACCCAAGTCTTCCATGGAGCAACTCCTGGAAAGCCACCCGGAGCTGAAGACCACGCTCACGCAGATTGAAAAGCAGTTTGGCCAAGGGGCCATCATGCCCTTGGGAGCCAATCGCACCGTGGCCGTGGAGGGCATTCCTACCGGATCGCTCTCCTTGGACATTGCCTTGGGAGGCCAGGGAATGCCCAAAGGGCGGATCGTGGAAATCTTCGGGCCCGAGTCCAGCGGAAAAACCACTCTGGCCTTGCATGTGGTGGCCAACGCCCAACGCGCAGGGGGCGTGGCTGCTTTCGTGGATGCCGAGCATGCACTGGACCCGGCTTGGGCCAAGAAGGTGGGCGTGCAACTGGATAGCCTCCTGGTCAGCCAGCCCGGAAGCGGCGAAGAAGCCATGCGCATTACCGAAATGCTCATTCGCTCCAACGCCGTGGATGTGATCATCGTGGACTCTGTTGCCGCCTTGGTGCCCAAGCAGGAACTGGAAGGCGACATTGGCGACTCCCATGTGGGTCTTCAGGCCCGATTGATGAGCCAGGCCATGCGCAAGCTCACCGGGGCGATTGCCAAAAGCAAAACCTGCGTGATCTTCATCAACCAGATTCGTGAGAAGGTGGGCGTGATGTTCGGTAGCCCGGAGACCACCCCTGGTGGGCGAGCGTTGAAGTTTGATGCCTCCTGCCGCATTGATGTGCGGCGCATTGCCCAGATCAAGGAGGGAGACGAAGTGGTGGGCCAGCGGGTTAGGGCCAAGGTGGTCAAAAACAAAGTGGCCCCCCCGTTCCGAACCGCCGAGTTTGACATGCTCCATGATCGGGGCATCAGCTACGAAGCGGATGTGCTGGATTTGGCCGTGGCCCATCGCAT
>JAJRRR010000428.1 GCA_024279285.1 Planctomycetota bacterium | reverse complement strand
TGATCCTGAGCAATGACCTGGATGCTGGAGCCGATGATGCGCAATCGGGCCGGCTTGCGCAACTGGGCTTCCAGCCACTTCCACTGTTGCTGTCCTAGAATGGTAGCCTGGGGGTCGGTGTTAGGGACATAAGGGCCCAGGTAGCCTTCGCCTGGCTCCACGGGGCGTTTGCCGCGTCGCAGGGGACTGCGGAAATAGCGTGTGTCTAGCAAGATGATTTGCACACGCTTGTCCGGGGGCCCGAAGGTCCAGGCGTGATACACTCCGGGCCGCTTCCAGCGAGGAGAATCGGGAGGTTCTTCAAAGAACTCCAAAAACACCCGTTGCGACTCGCGCCGCTTGGGATATTCGGCCCCTGCGTCGTTGGCCCCATAATCGTGATCGTCCCAAGTGGCCAAAATTCGCGCCGTGGCTTTCAATCGCTGATAGCCCGGCTTGGCCGCCAGCGTGGCATACTTGCGACGCATCACTTGCATGTCTTCCGTGTCGGCATAGATATTGTCGCCCAGGAAGATAAACACCTGGGGGCGAGCTTCCACCAAAGGTCCCAGTATGGGAGCGGGTCGGGCCTGTTGCATGCACGAGCCAAAAGCGATCCGAGAAAGCACCTCAGGAGCTTGAGCCCAGACTGCATGGCTCACAAGCACCACCACAACTGTGGCGATCCCTTTGCTCAGCACTGGCCGCATGGCGGACCTCCTCTTGGGAAAGAGCCACCGGAGTGAATCAAGCTGGCTGCTATTGTGATTGCCTTCGGGGGGTTTTGCCAGAGTCTAGCAGGGCACTCGGACAACAAACTCAAAAAAGGAAGAGCAGGTGCAGAAAACTTGGGTCCTGCCCACTCGGGGAGTAAACTATCCCAGGAGCCCGTTGGCAACCAACATTCCAAAACCAACAGGAGAAAAAACCATGGCACGCACGATGCACCGTCGTCAAGCCCTGGGCACCTTGCTGGCAGGAGTGGGCTACTGGAGCTTTGGGGCTTCGGCTCCTGCGGCCAGTCGTTCTCCCAACGAGAAACTTGTGATTGCAGCTATTGGCGTGGGAGGACGAGGTGCGGGCAATGTTTCCGGTGTGGCCAGCGAAACGATCGCCTACTTGTGCGATGTGGACGATCGGCACGCGGCAGGCACTTTCAACCGCTTTCCCAAAGCCAAAAAGTACTACGACTTTCGCCGCATGTTTGACAAAGAACACAAACACATTGACGCGGTGGTGGTCAGCACTCCCGATCACACCCACGCCCCGGCCACCGCGGCGGCCTTGCAATTGGGCAAGCATGTGTATTGCGAAAAGCCGCTGACCCATACGGTGTATGAAGCCCGACGCATCGCCCAACTGGCTCAACAAGCTGGGGTAGCCACCCAGATGGGCACGCAGATTCACGCCGGGGAGAACTACCGTCGGGTGGTGGAGATCGTCCAGGCAGGGGTGATCGGCTCGGTGAATGAGGTGCATGTTTGGGTGGCCAAAGCCTGGGGTGGTGGCGACCGACCCAAGGACACCCCGCCCGTGCCCAAGACGCTCAAATGGGACTTGTGGCTTGGCCCTGCCCCGTGGAGACCCTATCACCCGGCTTATGTCCCGTTCCACTGGCGGCGGTGGTGGGCGTTTGGCAATGGGACACTGGGGGACATGGCTTGCCACTATATGGACTTGCCGTTTTGGGCCCTGGGGCTGCGTCATCCCACCCGAGTCCGCGCCCAAGGCTCCCCCTTGCATCCGGAAACCGCTCCCTTGGGCCTGAAAGTAGAATATGAATACCCGGCCCGAGGCAATCAGCCTGCGGTGAAACTCATCTGGTACGACGGGAACCGGATTCCCAAGCAGCTCTACGGGCACAAGATGCCGCCTAATGGAGTGCTGTTCGTTGGAGACAAGGGGCTGCTCTTTGCCGACTACGGGCGTTATCGGCTCTTGCCCCCGGAGCGGTTTCAGGACTTCACTCCTCCGCCGCGCACCATTCCACGCTCCATCGGGCACCACAAGGAGTGGATTCAGGCTTGCAAGACCGGCACTTCCACCACTTGCCACTTTGGCTATGCCGGTCCGTTGACCGAAGCGGTGCTGTTGGGTGTGGTGGCTTTCCGCAGTGGTGAAGAGCTGCACTGGGACGCCCAAGCTTTCCGAGTGACCAACTCCGAAAAAGCCAACGCTTTGCTGCACAAACCTTATCGCCAAGGCTGGAAGCTGTAATCTGCCCTGGCCACACACTTTCGCTTATCAAACGGACCTGACGAGGAAAAAAGTCAGGTCCGTTTTTCTTAGGCTCTAACGGCCCGGCCGTCCGCCTGGGGAAGCGGAAAAAAGCCCCTGGTTACCCAGGGGCCCGCAAGCGCAGGTGGAATCGGGAGCAGGGCACTGACCTGGAACCTGTCCCGATGGCCAAGCTGCCGGGTGAGTCAGAAAGCTACTGACGCTGAGGTTGGGGTCGTGGTCCTCGTCCGGGACCGAACCGATTTCGCAACTGCTGGAAGAACTTTTTCAGCTCTTCGCGTTCCACCACGCCGTCCTGGTTCAAATCGGCCCGAAAGATAAACCGCTGGGCACGCTCAGGCACTTCGTCTTTGGTCAGTTTTCCATCACCATTGCGGTCAAACTGCATGATGCGGTTAATCACGGCTTCCGGGTTCATCGGTCGCCTGCCCGGACGGCCTGCAAACCCCCGACCTCGGAATCGCGGCATAAACTCATCCGGTGTGAGCACCCCATCGCCGTTGCGGTCCAGTTGCATCAGCCGATCCACGGCTTTGGCCAGTTCCTCCCGGGTGATCTTGCCATCACCGTTGGCATCGAGGAGGCGGAACACAGGGGGAACCACAGGCCGGAGTTGAGCAGGTTGTCGGGGTCCGGGGCGGTCTTGCTCACCGGGTCGCTGTCCCCGAGGCCCTCCTCGCCGCGAAGCCGCTGCCAAAAACTCCTCCTGGGAAAGCTTCCCATCGCCGTTTTTGTCCCAGCGACTCAACAGCCGCTTAAAAAACTCTTTGCGCTCCTGGGGAATTTCATCTTGGGTAATGTAGCCGTCGCCGTTTTTGTCCAGTTGTTTGAACCGTTGTGCCGGATTGCGTTTTGGGCCGGGGCGATCTTGGGCCCAAGCCACTGTACCCATCAGCACCACCACTGCTGCTACTGCCACCCACCGCATGGCACTTCTCCTGTGTGAGAGTTCGGTTGAGCCGCTGGCCGGACCGACTAGCACTGCTTTCAATCAATTAAACCGCCCACAGGGGCCAAAGTTTCGCAAATTCACCTCATTCCCTGGCCAGCGCTGATCCTCGGATATGCTAGCATCTGGGGGGACTGGGCTTGGTTCTCGGCTCCTGAGGGCTTATGCTCTGGGCCACGCTCAACAGCGCAAGGAAGCCTTCAGGGACTAGGCCATGGGGCCCCAAGTCCCTCTGCCAGCAGGAGTTGGAGGAATGGATGCCTCGGTGGCCCGATGGTGCGCGTTGGCCTCCTGCTTGTTGGCCGGAGCCACCTACCGCACGCCTAACTTCGTGGTCACAGCTCCCACGGCCCAAGTGGCCCAGCGGGTGGGCCAAGCCGCCGAACACTACCGTCGCCAGTTGGCCCTGGAGTGGCTCGGGTACGAACTGCCCCAGTGGTATCGGCCTTGCCCGATTTTCGTGAAGGTGGGCCCTCACTTGGGAGCCGGAGGGGCCACCAGCTTTTACTTTGCCCACGGCGAGGTGTTCGGATGGCGCATGCAGGTGCAAGGCCCCCTGGTACGCATCCTGGACTCCGTGCTCCCCCACGAAGTGACCCATACGATCTTTGCCAGCCATTTTCGCCAGCCGCTTCCGCGTTGGGCCGATGAAGGAGCCTGCTCCACAGTGGAGCATCCCAGTGAACGAGCCAAACAACAACGCATGCTCATCCGGTTTTTGCAAACCGGGCGGGGAATTCCTTTCACGAGGATGTTTCGCATGCGGGAATACCCACCAGATGTGTTACCCCTTTATGCCCAAGGGCATTCGCTGTGCACCTTTTTGATCCAACAGGGCGGGCGGCGCAAGTTCGTGCGGTACTTGGAACGAGGCTTGCAAACGGGCAACTGGCCGGAAGCGACGCGAGCGTTTTACGGCTATGCCAGTCTTTCGGCTCTGCAAGACGCGTGGCTGGATTGGGTGCGACGCGGCTCCCCACCGCTTGCCCCCCAGCCGGAACGACCCCCTGCCGTGGCCAAAGCCCAATCCTCACAACAACTCCCCCGGCCTGAGCCTAACCTGATTCTTCGGGCCCAAAGCGCCGACCCACCAAGCTCTGGACCAGTGGTGTTAGCTGGCCAATTGGTCCCGGTTCGTACAACAAGCTCAAAGGACCTCCACCCCGGGAAAAATTCCTCTGCCAGTTCAGAGGGGTGGCGAGCCGCCAAGGGCATAGCCCGAACCCCGGCTGCTGTCTCCTTCCTCCCGGTGGTGCGTCGGGCACGCCCTCAACAGGCCCAAAATTCCCCAAGCAAAGAAAACCCCGCCAGCCATACCTTCTCCGGGTCAAACTCCGGATGGCGAGCACCACGCCGCCAGAGGCAAGGTGCCGCCCCCGTGCGAGGACATTGGCCCACGGGCAATCGCGTGCTTCGTTGACCCCTAAAGCCGCCGACACACAGCTACTCCGGTTCCACCACCCTGAACGCCAAAAATCATGACCCAATTGAGTCCCTTGGAACAAATTCGCCAGGTGCGACGGGTGTTGGAGATTTATCGGGACCATCTGGACCGTCTGGCCACTGGGGTGGACGGTTCGGTGGTGGAGGCCGTGTGGTTGATCTGTCAGTGCACCGGTTGTGTGATCACCACGGGGATGGGCAAGGCAGGGCTGATTGCCCAGAAAGTTTCGGCCACCTTGGCCTCAACCGGCACGCGAAGTCACTTTTTGCACCCTGCCGAAGCAGTGCATGGAGACCTGGGTCGGGTGGGACGGGAGGACCTGATTTGGGCCTTTTCCCACAGCGGAAAAACCGAAGAACTGGTACGCCTCCTGCCCGTGTTCG
>JAJRRR010000427.1 GCA_024279285.1 Planctomycetota bacterium | reverse complement strand
GCCTGACGGCGTCAACGAATGAATCACGCATTCGCAGGCGCAAGCGCTCAGCAAAGCCCGGGTGCTCAACGCCTGACGGCGTCAACGAATGAATCACAGATTGGTACGGCCAGGCTCTACCAGTCGCTCGTTGTGCTCAACGCCTGACGGCGTCAACGAATGAATCACCGCACTACTTGCAAGTCCCTTTCTGGTCGGAAGTTAAGAGTGGTGTTTTCATGTACCTTGTCAACGAAAAAGATCGGGGGGTTCATGGCTTTCATACTGGTGCGCTGACTGAAGTCACATGCAACATAACTACCGTAACGAATGCAGTTTAGCAACATCACCGCGATCTTTCAAGTATCCTGTGTGGACTTGCAAGGACTTAACCAATTTGGTGAAAAGCACTTGCGCGATAAAGGGCAGAACCAAGAACTACCACGCTCAGGTGCTTGCAACTACACCACGCGGTAGGTGGGATGAGGGCCGGTCCAATCACTTCGGTCTCCACTGGAGTGAATAGGAATGCGTTGGGCACAATTAAAGCACAAAGGAATGACCAACAAATCATCTTCATGTTCCATAATTTTTTTAAGTTCCCAGTGAAGCTTTTCAAGTGTAATTTTGTCTAGACGACAACGAAAGACGCTATACTGGACGCGTTCTCCGTAGCTTTCTAGCAATTTCGCCACTTGTCGCAGGCGTTTGGGATCGCGTACATCGTAGGAGATCAAGTGCCAGTGTTTTTCCGACATGGAGGTGTCCTCCAAGAGGGGTCATCGGATTCTCATAGTTGCAAAAACATCTGGACAACCGGTCCATTCCTTTTCTAAAAGCCTGACTTCAAGTTCTACGATTCGGGCGTACGAAAGTGATCGGGACAAATAGGGGTGAAAGTAGCTTTCTTGAAGTCGTTGTTCAAACAGCGTAATAGCTTTTTTTCTTCCTGAGTCTGAAAGCCAGACATGTTCTTTGGTTATTTGGAAATCTTCCTGAGGGTCCCAGTAGCATCGGTTTATGCTTCCAAGGAGTGGGATTTCCCAAATAGAGGTTCTGAACAATTCCATTAGATCCAAGACCAGAGGATGGGCCGAGCTGCGTGGGCGGTGATAAAAACCCAAGGCAGGCTCCAGTCCTACGGCCAAGATGCTCCTAAGGACTAATGATTGGAGCAGTGCATAGCCAAATCCTAACAAACAGTTGAAACGGTCTTTAGGAGGGCGTTTATTGCGTCCGTTGGGACGAAATTCATCTGCGGTTTTTCCTTTCAGAAGGAAAGGGAGCGAGGCAAAATAAGCTTTAGCCGCCATGCCTTCCAAGCCACGGAGGCTATCTATTGAGGGAGCAGATGTTGCCTTGTTTAAACACTCCCGAATGCGTTGGATGTGTTGATCCACATGGTTCCGCAAGTCAGGTTCTTTTCTGGTTGCCCGGAGCAGGTATCTTAACTGAGTTTCTATCTTAGCAAGGACGAGTTTGCGTGAGAGGCGGAGTTGGGTTTGGGGATCCGTGAGGGCTTGGTATTGTCGGATGCGTTGTTGGACTCGCCCTGGGGAGCTGGTCAGGCCTGCTATGAACTTTCCACCTGCGGATATCCAAAACACCGGGATTTCTTTACTGGCACACAGATGAAGTGCTTGAGTTGAAATTTGGACAAACCCATGGAGCACAAGCGAGTCAACCTGATGAATCGGAATTTTAGTTTTTTCCTCTTCGGTGCGGACGATCAGTGAATCTCCACTGCGACCGACATTGGCTCGGGGAGTGACTATATGAATGGTTTCACGATCGCGATGGCCGGGGAAGAGCCGAGGCGGAGAGGTGGTTGAGTGAGTTCGGAGTCGTTCTTCTTCGGGGAGGCAGACGACATTAAGAGAGCAGTGGGGACAAAGCCGTTCGTTTTCCGTCACAGGAGGGCGCTGGCAAGAGCGACGCAGACGAAAAGCTCGCTGCAGGGCTTGGCGAAGTTCGTTTTTTGCTTCTTCGTCGATAGTAACGAAAGCCGTCACATTATCGGCGTGGTATCGGATGCGGGCTTGGGGGACAGGTTCGCCCAAAGTCTCTTCCAAAAGCACTGCATAGGCGATGGCTTGAATGCGATCGGAAGGCCACGGTTGAGGCTTGTTGTTTTGGTCACGGTAACAGCGTCCTTTTTTATGTTCATAAACGACCCATTTGCCGTCCCGACGACGAACGGCATCCACTTTGCCATAAAGTCCCCAATACTGACTGCTCACCTCCACGCTGCGTCGTTCCGGGGTTTCGTCATCCAGGGCAACTACTTCTTCGTGCAAAGTGCGGCCAGCATAGACATGATCATTGGCCACATAGATGCCTTCCACTTCTTCCAGGTAAAAGAGCCTTTCGCAGTAATAAAGGGCCCTGAGAGCCATGACCCGAAGGGGAGGCTCGTCCGGAGCCAGGAGAGAGGGAGAATCTGGGTTTGCGAACTCAGGTGGCGATTTGGATGGAAGAGGATTGCTTTTGGGATTCATTATTGTAGGGCTCTATTGCTGGGGATGGGTTGCCCCCTCCGTGAGCCCTATTCCTTGGTGCATCCGAAGCTAGGTTTAATTAGCCATGAGACGGGATTCAAGGGTTTTTTGGGGAGGTGGGCCAAAATCAGTTCGTCTGGAAGTTTTAGGAGTCGGGGGGGAGGATTTGAGGCAACCTTGACCGGTCGGGAGGAACTAAAGGGTGAGAGTCTAAGATTCCCGTAACATAGCGCGTGTTTCTGGACCCGACATGGTCCACCCACACGGGCAAAGTGATTGGCCCTTGGGATTGGAGCAGAAAAGCTTTGCCTTTTTTATTGGGTTGAGGGCTAAAGGGCTTAACTTCATCGACCAAGTGGGTACTTTCGCCCAGGCTCAATCCGCCGAAGCGGTGGATTTGCTCCGGGGTTTCCAAGGCAGTTCGCACTCGCTGTTCCAGGGGAGGGCCTTTTGTTATTTCTTCACTGGAATCGAGCCAAATGAGCAGCTCTACCTGGGTGAGGAGCTGTTGGAAGTCCGGGCGTGCGTTGCTACCCACACCGGGCACGGGGTGAAATTCCGGTTTGGGCCATCCTTGTTCTTCTGCCCATTGTAGGAATTCTTTTCTTTTTTTGGGGGCAGTTGGGACGATATAGACTTTTCCGTCGGGAGCTTTGTAGTAAATTTTTTCTTTCGCCCTCCAGACGGTTCTTAAGACCACACTGCGTGAGGGTTGGTTGAGCAGGACGGGGCCGACCCTCGCTCCCACATGCCGCCGCCGATCTTCTTCTCCCACCAGGGAGAGCAAAAACCCATAGCAGGTAGAAGGAGGCGGCAGGGGTTCGGTTTCCAGGTATTCCCGGGCCAGACCTTTGCGGAAACAGGCCACGGGCACAGTGACATGAATCCCCAGCATGAGACTTACTCCTTGATGCCTAGATGTTGGTTGATTTGCTGGCAGGCTTCTTGGACGGCTTGTTTAACACCGTTGAAGATACACTCCACGCCGCAATTGCGCAGTTCTTCGGCAAGTTGCTCGGCACAAGTGGCACCGCCGAAGATGATTTCCTGCGGAGCGATGTCGCCGGCCTGGAGGCGTTTGACAAGCGCAGGGGCCAGTAGAGTCTTGCCGTTATCAGGAGTTTCAAAGCAGTAGAGGATACGCGGGGCGGGATCCTTGGTGATGCGAAACACGATCACCTCAGGTGAGAAATCGTAAAGGAAACGGGCATGGTTACCGGCTACGGTGCGCAGGTCGGCCAATACGCGAATGGCTTTCGCGGCTCGCTCCTTGCGTCGCAGACGCTCTGGAGTGAGGGCTATACCGAACTGGTAACGGGTGGCATGCACTTCGGTGCCATAGGGGACGGGATTAGTGCCGCGCTTTTGAGCCGAGGGGGTTGCACCTGGGGAAGCAGCGTTGAAAGTGAAGTCACCGGGCCAGGGAGTCAAGGAGACGGCTCGGGTTACTTCCAGTACTCCCCGGCGCACATTGGCTGTGCCCTCTCGGTCTGCTTGTGCTGCTTCTGCGGTCATGAATCCTAGCAGATCGTCATCAATAAAAGTTTCGCCATCTTCAGTGGCCCAACCCTGAAACTGGTGATCCTTCCAGCCATTGCAGTTGGCCCGATCGTCCCAGTAGCGATTCGTCCCTTGGGGCTCTTGATAGGCTAGGAGCCGGCGGATGGCAAAACGGATTGCTTCGGCGCTGACAGTGGTGTGAGGGCTACCTTGCCAGATGATCTTTTGCAAGGTGGTGATGTTGCCTTCGGTTTCAGCACGGTTGTTGGCTGCGGTGCCGTAAGGTGTGGCAATGTTGGCAAAGATATGCAGACTCATCGCAGAGCTCCTTTGTTTGGAGGAAAAATCACCTAAGCTTTTAACTTGCCAAAAACATCAAGCCACCGCTTGTTGTTCTTCGGTGCTTTCCAGTTCGTCGCTGCCAGTGCCTGTGTAGCTGGCCAGGGCCAGCAGGGCCAGATCGCGGGCAAGTTGCCAGCGCTGGGGGGAGAGCATGGGCAGAATGTGCTCCCATTCCTTCTGCAACACCGGATTCAGTCCGGCTCGGCTAAACAGATCGCACAAAGCATGGCGAAACTGGTCCACGGTTTTAGCTCCGGCAAAAGCCAGACGCCAGCGGTCGTATTCGCCGGACCAGCGGTTTTTCATGGCCACGGGGTTGTTTTTGTTTTCTTCGGCAATCCGGGCATAACGGCGGCGAATGGCTTCATGCACGGCGCGCACCAGGGTCGATTCGCCTTGGTCCTGCCAGGGGATTTCTTGGGTCATGGCGTTTAGTCCCTCCTTTTCAAAAACGAGTCGGTTGCGAATAGGAGTCTTGCTAACTGGATCTAAGGCCACCATCAGGCGGGAAAATCCTTCATACCATCGTCGCCCTTGGGCCAGGTTGTTGGCGACCAGGGGGAGTACCACGCTTTTGGCCCAAAACCACTCTTTTTTCTCGATAGTTTCTTTTTGCTTGCCTCGTCCCTTGGTTTGCTTTATTTCCCGAACCGCGATACGAGGGGGAAGTTTTTGTAAAGCTATTTCGAATTGACTTAAGGTCTTTTCATCTGCCGGGGGCACATACATCGTCAGCACGCGCGACTTTTGCTGAGAAGCCCAGGGGGTGGGCTGAAAGATCGCGGTATAGAACCCGGGCAGGGTGAGCTTTTGGGACTCTCGTTTGGCTCGCAGGCGCACCTGGGCCTGCAGGGCCGCGTCACCAGGGCTGGTGATCTGGCACTCGCCGACGCTGGTGGGGGTCATCAGGGAACGCACTTCCACGAAGTACTCCAAATTATTAACTTCCGGAATCAAAAGCACTCCACATCCGCGATTGATCGGCAGAGCCAAGCAGCCGACCAGGGCAAAATAAAGGGCCAACACATGGGGTACATCTTCTTCGATGCGAGTTCGTGTGCCAAATGCTTGATGGCGGACTATGGCTCCCGGATTCAAGGGGCCAATGACCTCAAGAGTTTTTTGTTCTAGTTGCCCTTGATCATTTATCAAATCTTTCCAACCTTGTTGATGTTTGTAGCTTTTGCATTTGTTGTGTGAAATTTCAATCGTAGCTTCTGGTTTTTCTTCTGGATTGTAACTAAGGGGAATTTCTTCCTTATCTAGGGAGCGCACCCTGCCGTGTTGCAGGAAAGTCAATGTGAGCCCTTGTTGTAGTAAGGAGCGAACCGGCAAGGGAGGAGGTGTCAAGTCATATTGTCCAGGCAGGAAGATCGCATTTTCCTGAATCTGAAAGGCCAGGTCAAAAAGCCGCTTGAGAAACTCACCGGCACCTTCCGGTTTCCCGAAATACAGCGTCACCCGGCCCGGTCCGATCTCCCAAGGGGGCTTCCCCTCCGGCCAGGGGGCGCCGGGGAGTTGATCTTCGTCAAGTTGCCCGTCGCGGTAGGCCCGTTCGATGTACTTCAGCGTACAGGCCAGCCCACCCAGGCCCGCCCGGTGAAGGGGGGACATCCCCGGAGCGTGCAGCTCCAGCACCAAGTGGTCCGGAGCAGGGGAGTGCTCTACATTGGTTTTTCGTTTTTTCGCCATTGGGCACCTCGCTTGGGGTCGTAGAGGATGTATTGTTCAGGCACCACCCGGACTCCGCGAAGGCGGTCCCATTCCTTCCAGGAAAAGCTCTTTGGGGGTGGAGGCATCGGCAGCACTCGCTTGATTAGCTCCTTGGCATCTCGCTTCACCGGCTCCGTGTCTTGTTCCAGGAGTACCAGCAGTCCCGGGCTTGGGTCGCGGATCGTGTCCACCAGGGTTCTCGGTCCCCCGTCCAGCCACAGGCTGGGGTGTGGTCGAGGGGGGCCAGTGACGGCAGTTTCCTCCCAGGCCTTGGCCAAGTCGCGTTGGCTTAACGGGCCTGAGCCCAACCGCTTGAGCCACTCTCGGGCTTGCTGGGGCCAGGGACCGTACTGGTCGGAATCCTCCCCATAAGGCGTGGCTGAGAAATTGCCCTGCTCGTCCAGCGGTTCGACCACCACAAAGGGTCTGGGGGGCTGGTTCGGGCGGGCGAAGCGATTGAGCCGACCCAGCCGCTGGATCAAGGCAGGCACCGGGGCCAGTTCCGTCACCAACAGCGTGGCCGAAATGTCCAGGCTCATCTCTGCCACCTGGGTGCAGACGGCCAAGGCAGGCTCTACCCGCTCCGGCTTGAACGCTGCGATCATCTCTTGGTGCCGCGCAACGCGGTCACAGTAGCGAAAGCGGCTGTGGTAAACCAGTGGGCGGCAATTTGCCATTTGCTCCGCTACGGTCAGGGCCCGATCCACCGTGTTGCATATCCAGAGCACTTTGCCGCCCTGGGCCAGCTCGTCGCGGACTCGTTGTTCCACCTTCCCGGGAACGCACTCCAGGCGATACCGGGGCAGGGTTTCCAGGTCCTGGGGACCGCAGATCTGGTGAAGCTGTTCGCCATGTTCTCCGAGGGTGCGTTGGAGGGCTTTCAAACGCTCCTGGGGCAAACTGGCCGTCATCAGCAGCACGGGCACGCCGCGCAGCTCGCGCAGGAAACGCAACAGCGTGCCAAACAACCGTTGGTCGTAGGCGTGGATCTCGTCAAACACAAACGCGGCCTGTGCCAACGCCGGCCAAGCATACAGCCCGCGACGCTGGTTCTGCAGCAACCCCAACACCGTGTCCACCGTGCAGCAGACCACGGGCGTAAACCACGCCTGGAGCGAGGCGAGCCGTACTTCTTGTTCGGCCTCGTCCTCCTCGCCCCGGGCACCCAGCAGAAGTTCCCAATCTGCCTGAGCTCGGCTGTGGAACAAGTGGGCGCCGAATTTGCCGCGTTTGCTTTCAGGGTCAAACAAGTAGTCCCGAAAACCCTCGGTCGCGGTGCCCGTGGTGGGATAGCACAGGTAGAGTCGTTTTCCTGGGCATTGGGTAGCAGCCCAATGGTAGGCGGCGATGGTTTTTCCGGTGCCACAGCCGGCTTGGAGCAATGTGACTCGCTGGGAACTGGCCCCAGTGCGGACTTGGAACCCACGCAATGACTGCCCCCCTAGGCGATCTTGAATCAGTTTTTTTAAGTCTTCCGAAGAAGGCAAAGAGTTGCTCAACCATTGGCCGATTTGCTTGATCGTGCATGTCTGGTTACCTTTTGCCAAGATGGAGGCGGCGATGTCGGCTCCGATCAGGCAGGCTTTGGCGGCTGCTGTTAGTTTGCGCAGTTCCGGGGCAGTGGTCTGCCATTGCTTCCAGCGGATGCGGTCTTGGATCAAACGCTTGCGCAAGTGAGTAAAAAGTTCGCCCGTGGACAACAAAGAGAGCTTTTGGTTGCGGAAAACCGTTCCTGGCAAGGGAGGCAGATTCCACAGCTTTTCCATCCAGGCGATGACCTGCCGAAAGTCTTTATGTTCCAGCAGCAGCCACAAATGAGTGCCGCTTCCGCCAGGGGCTTGGTCAGGAGGGCTGGGGCGCCCTGGAGCCGGATGATGCCCACTGACGCACCACAGGGCAATGAACCGGAATTTTTCCTCTCCGTCCAGAGCTTGGGTAAGCCAGCTTTGCCACGGTTCGGTGGTAAAAAGATAGTAAGTAAGCCATTCGTGGCGAATGCCCTGATGCAGCACGAAGTGTCTACCCCCATAAAGCATGCCCAAAAAATGATCATTGGCTTTGCCCAAGTCGTGGATGGCAGCCGCCACGGTAACAATCCGACGCAGGGGTTCCCAGTACCGTTTTGCGTCCAGGCCGAGGGCCTTCAGTTGAGCTTCTCCGGTGGTCTGAACCAGCATTTCGGCGCACTGATGGGCCAGTTGGGAATGGCCCAACAATGTGGCTTCCCAGGGGATGTTTTCCAACGGGCAACTTTTGGCCAACAATCGCTCAAACTGCGGTGGCTGGTTCATCGTGGTCTTCTTCTTGCAGGGGCACAAACACCCCGCAGCCCATGTGGCGACGCCCGCCCAGTCCTTGGGCCAAAAGCACCAGGGAATCCGCCTCTGACAGCCCTCGCAAAGTCAGCTCATAGCCGACAATTTCCCGGCGTTTGATCTTCAAAGTGCGTCGCTTGCCGATTTCCAGAGCTGTGGTGGGTGCTATTCCCAATTGCTCCAGTTGGCGTTGGGCACTTTGCCGGAAAAGCTCTTGAGTGAGCAGTTGGGCTTTGGGGGCTTCTTTGGGTTTGATGACCACTAGGCGGCTACGCAAGGCCGGGGCGGGACGAAGCAACTGGATCTGCGGGGTGCCCACGCTCAGGCGGGCATTGCCCAATCGCAATTCTTTCCCGGCCAGGCGGATCACCACGGGCACTTTTTCCGCCGGCACGCGTAGCCGAAGCCAACTGTTGCGCGTAAGCACCATTTGCCGATCGCCGATTTGACGACCAGCGATAGGACAGATGGCAATTCCGTTGGGCTGATGCACTTCGGGAATCAGGCGCGAAATTGCTCCATAAAGCTGATAGCCGTGATCAGCCGCAAAAGGTTCACTGCCCAGCAGGCGAAAGCGAACTTCGACGATGTGCTCCATGGGTGGTCCCCTTGCCAAGAGCCGCCAGCTTGAGCCCGTCCAGGTTGGTCATCTGGTCAAGCCCCAGATGCCCCATTCTGCCCCGGACAAGCATTCTCATATCTTGAGGATATCAAGAGCCAGATGCAACTATCATGGACATGACTTGTCCCTACTTTTGCACTCTTCTCCGATGGCTTGGCAAACAGACGCAAGCCAGTTCGGACTCGAAGTTGTAGCCCCTTGTATCCTGTGCCTATCGGGCTGCAAACGCCCGTCTAGGTTGTGCTGTTTGCTCGGCGGGGTTTTGCGTCACGCGGCGTGAAATCCAACTCCTGTTCAACCGCCAGAAGTTTGCCAAGACAAGGTAGTATTGTGAGCGACTCTTGTTTTGTGAGCTCCAGGTGGCTACCGGGGTAGAAAGTCCCCGTATTCCATTCCCTCTGCCAAACTAGCACTAGTTGGGTTTGTGCCTGCCAAAGAGGTGATCACAAGTTTGGTTCGTGGCAGGAAAAAGAAACGAGCGGACAACTCATAAATTGGAAAGGGCTGTGTTGGGTTGCTGAGGGTCTTGGCAACTGGGAGGCAGGTGTGTGGGTTCTTTTGCTGCCAAGGGGAGAGTATGGAGGGAGTTTCCTCTCCGCATGGGCAGTTCCTTGTTCGGGCTTTTTTGGTCATAGCTGGTGTGAACCTCTGCGGCTCTACCGGCGTGAGGGGGCTTGGCCTACAATGAGGGCCATGAGTGAAGATGTGCCCAGGCTGGGATGCGAGTTTCGGCGGTTGCTGCGCCACGAGCCGGTGTGCGTGCAGCGGGTGGCCCTGGAGTGCGCCGCAGACTTCCGTCCCCAATTGGATGTGGAGCACTATCTGCGCCGCTTGGATTCTTTGGCCCAAAAGGTGCAAGTGTCGTTTGCTTTACCGCCCTTGTGTGCTGCGGAGCGTCGGGAAGTACTTCGGGCTATCGGAAAAGTGCTGTATGAACAGCAAGGGTTTCAACCGGCTCGGGAAGACTATCACGATCCGGCCAACAGCTTGCTGGATCAGGTTCTGGATCGTCGCCGCGGTATCCCTTTGACCTTGGCTTTAGTGTTTCAGGCTGTGGCTTTGCGATTGGGTGTGGATGTGTACGGGGTGTGCACGCCCGGGCATTTCATGTTGGGCTGCAAGCTGCAAGGGCGTTGCTGGTACATTGACGCTTTCAACTACGGAGAGCTGCTCACCCAAGAACAATGCCGCCGCCGTGTGGAGCAGATGTCCGGTCCTCAGCAGTGGCAAAAAGGGCATTTCCGACGGGCTTCGCCGCGGCAGATGATTGTGCGGCTGCTGCGAAACCTGAAAAACGCCTGGGTAATGCAAGACAGTTGGGCCAACGCTTTGTGTGTCCAAAAACGCTTGATGCTCCTGTGCCCTCAAGAGGCGTGCGAGTATCGGGACATGGGACTGATTTTGCTCCGCAATGGTCAACCGCATCGGGCACTTCGCTATTTGCTGCCTTATCAACAAGCTCATCCGGACGAAGCGGAGTTGTTGCGTCCGTTTGTTCGGGCGGCTCAACGCCTGGCCGCCGAACAAAACTAAAGGCCACCCAGCCCAACCACCCCCACCTCGCCCCCAGGAGGTCCAGCCGTGAGCCGAGCCTGGATTGCCCGACGCATGGAACAAATTGACAGTTCTGGCATCCGACGCATGTTTGACCTGGCTGCCCGACTGGAAAACCCCATCAACCTCTCCATCGGTCAGCCGGATTTTCCTGTGCCGGAGCCGATCAAGCAGGCCGCCGTGGAGGCTATCGGCCAGGATCGCAACGGCTACTCGCCCACCCAGGGCATCGCCCCGCTGGTGGAGCGACTTCAACAGCAGGTGGTTGCCCAATATCCCCAACACGCCGATCGGGAAGTGTTCGTCACCAGTGGGACCAGTGGAGGGTTGGTGCTAGCACTGCTGGTGCTGGTGGAGCCCGGAGATGAGGTGATCGTGTTTGATCCCTACTTTGTCATGTATCCGGCTCTGGTGGCCATGGCTGGTGGGAAAGTCGTGCTGGTGGACACTTATCCGGATTTTCGGATCAATGCGGAGCGTCTGGAAGCGGCCATCACCCCGCGGACCAAGGCCATCTTGTTCAACTCCCCAGCTAATCCCACAGGACATGTGGCCGACGAGGCCGAAGTGCGTGCGGTGGCCCAGGTGGCCCAACGCCACCACCTAGCCCTCATCAGCGATGAGATTTATCGGCTGTTTTGCTACGATGTGCCGTTTGTCTCACCTGCTCAGTTCTACCCAGAAACCTTAGTGCTGGAAGGCTTTAGCAAAACCTACGGCATGACCGGGTGGCGATTGGGCTATGCACACGGCCCCAGGGCGGTGATTCGGGAGATGATCAAGTTGCAGCAGTTCAGCTTTGTTTGTGCTCCGCATCCGTTGCAATGGGGGGCCTTGGCCGCCTGGGAGGTAGACATGCAGGAGGTGGTCCGCCAGTACCGCCGCAAGCGGGATTTGATCTACCAAGGGCTGGCGGATTTGTACCCCATGCCGCGCCCACAAGGGGCCTTTTACGCTTTTGCCCAACTGCCTCCCAACACTTGTGGCCAAGAGTTTGCCCAACGGGCGGTGGAAGAACAGTTGCTGATAATTCCCGGGAGTGTGTTCAGTGCCCGGGACACTCACTTCCGCATTTCCTATGCAGCCAGCGACGAAACCTTGCGTCGGGGCATAGAGGTGCTACGCAAGCTCCACCGCCGCGTGGTCTCCTAGAGGCTTTGGGAGCTTTTGCCGTGGGTTCCATTGCCCATGGTGTTTTGAAGCACTTCCAACACACGGCGGATGCGATCCGGTTCTAGGCGATAGTAGTTGTGCTTTCCTTCCCGACGGCGCCGGATCAGTCCTGCCGAGTGGAGCAAGGCCAAGTGATGGCTCACTGCCGGTTGGCTTTGGCCCAACCGATCGCACAGTGCCCGAACATGAAGCTCCTTGCTG
>JAJRRR010000426.1 GCA_024279285.1 Planctomycetota bacterium | reverse complement strand
GGACCAGGGGGACCAGGCATGGGACCGGAGATGGCCCCGGGTGGGAGCCCAGGACCCGGCTACGGCCCAGGAGGACCAGGCATGGGCCCAGGGGGCATCCCAGATGGGCCGCCAGGAGCAGTGCCCAGCCCGAGCGGACCAGGAGGCCCAACTCCCTTCCCGGGAACTCAACCACCGGCAGGTGTGCCGGGCTTGCCCGGGCCGGGAGGGCCAAGGGCTTTTCCCACTCCCGGGAAAAACTCTCCCCGAGGACCCCGAACCAACCCCTTCCCCTCGCCGCAAGAATTTCCCACTCCAGGGCAAGGTCTTCCGGCTCCGCCTGCACTGGGGCCGGGGGGTGGAAGTGGCATGGGGCCTGGGTTCGGACCCGGAGGACCAAGCACAACCCAACCTGTCCCCGACTCCTTCCTGGGCAAAGCCGAGTATCTGCTTCGTCGCGGCCAGGCGAAGCAAGCTTGGCAGTATGCCTGGGCAGCTTATTTGACCGACGAGGGTGCAGCCGCCCAAGCCGCACGATGGTGTGCCACGCTCCAACGCCCGGTGTTGGGGCTTCCACGATACGGCGTGGCCGTTGTAGCTCCCGGAGTGCCTGCTTCCTCGGCGCTGCGAGGACGTTCTGCGTTCGGGTGGCAACAAAGTGGCAATCAAGGCACGACCTGGGGCATGCTGCAACAATTGGTGCCCGAGATCACCGATGGCATCGCTTCGGCCTTGGAGAGCGTGGGCCAGAACCCTTTGAGTGTGCCTTGGGTGGCTTATGTGGGCCACTCGGGAGTGCGAACTTCTCTGGTAGCCCGAGCCCAACAAAACGGCGTGGATGTCTTGCTTTTGGCCAGTGTGGCACCCGCCCGACGCCGAAACCGCCGCGATCTGGTGCTTCAATTGGAACTGATCGAGCCGGCCTCAGGGCAATCGGTCTGGAAGTCCAAGCCCATCAGCAGTGCTTCTTATCGTCAATTGCGTGCTCGGGGACGCGATCTGTTGGACGAACTGATTCAAGAGCTTCGCCGCCAGGTGCAAAGGCGCTACCAACTCAGTCGCACTCCTTGGTTTGAGTCCGGAAGTGCTCAGAGCTTTGCCCAGCAGTTTGTCAATTCCTCAGCTCCTCCGGTGGAAAAACTGGCCGTGCTGAAGTTTCTTATAAAAGCCCGTTCCCTCTCCACCGATGCCGCCCGACCTTTGGTTGAACAAGTGGCCGGCCAGGCATTGAATCTGGACAAGCCTTCCGAAGCCCTCTCCCAGTGGCTCCAGCGCCGTCTGCCTCCGGTGCGCTAGCGGCTGTTTGGGCCACGATTCCAAGCGACAAGGCTTTTGCACTCCGGGGCCGGACAACGGTTCCCAGCTCATTTACCTGCGCTCCACAAGCGTTATAGTCGAGTCATTCCCGGGTTCGGCGTTCTGTTCCGCACAAACTGAGGGCTTGAACCATGCAATTTGGCATGAACCTGCTGCTGTGGACGGATCACCTGCAAGACTCACTGCTTCCGGTGTTGGAGGAGCTCAAGCGGATGGGCTACGACACCGTGGAGGTGCCCGTTTTTGATCTGACCGTGGAACACTATGCCGCCTGGGGCCGACGACTGGACGACCTGGGACTTCAACGCACAGCAGTGACGGTGCGCACCGCAGAGGACAATCCCATTGATCCTGATCCCAAAGTGCGCCAACTGGCCGTGCAGCGCACCCGGCAAGCTCTGGAGTGTTGTCAAGCCTTGGGAGCCAAGCTACTGGTGGGACCATTCCACTCGGCCTTGGGGCACTTTACCGGTCAGGGGCCCACTGAGGACGAATGGCGTTGGGCCGTGGAGTGTATGCAACAGGTGGCCCAGCATGCTCAAAGCTGCGGAGTGACCCTGGGCGTGGAATACCTGAACCGGTTTGAGTGCTATCTGCTTAACTGCGCCGCTGATACGGTCCGGTTTGTCCGGGAGGTCAATCATCCTGCTTGCCGGATGATGTACGACACTTTCCACGCCAACATTGAAGAAAAAGACGAAGCCGAAGCTATCCGGCGCTGCAGAGACTATCTGGTGCATGTGCACATTTCCGAAAACGACCGCTCCACCCCTGGAGCCGGTCATGTGCGTTGGGAAGTGACCTTTCAGACGCTACGCCAGATCGGCTACCAGGGCTGTTTGATGGTGGAGGCGTTTGGGCTGGCGTTGCCTTCCCTGGCTGCGGCCACCAAAATCTGGCGACGCATGTTCTCCGACGAGTTGCAACTGGCCCGAGATGCCTTGCAATTCATGAAAAGCAACTGGAACCCAAGCTGACCTCCCAAAACGCTCCTCGGCGTTTCCAACCGCAAAAGTTAGAAATGTAAGAGGGGAACAGAGTAGCCGGTAGCGTCCGCAGACAAACCTCGCTTCTGCGCCGTTAGATCAGGGGGCGAGGCATGACTGCGTCTTGTGACTTGCGCCCTGGAGCTAGCAGCTTGCGGCGCGTGGAAACTGGCGTGGATTCTTACATTTGGCGCTTGAGCGTAAATGGAGGCTGGCTTGTTTTTCTGGCCCCTTCATTTCCCGCCCTCCTCCCTTCATCCCCCCTGGGTTTCCTCAAGCTGAAACTCAAGGAGAGCCCAAGACCCAAACCCTTCCCGCAGGTTCGCCGTGGCTTGCTTGGTTCTATCCGACCAACTCATGAAGCACGCGTCCTTGGGGAACGAGCCGATGGGGACGATCTAGGGAATCGCGTAGTTCCATGTGGGGGTCCAGGCCGAAGAGGTGATAAACCGTGGCGATGACATCCCCGGGAGTGACGGCATCTCGGGTGGGGAAAGCTCCGATGCGGTCACTGGCTCCCAGCACCCAGCCTCCTCGCACCCCTCCGCCAAACAGGGCGATGCTGTAGCACCAGTTCCAGTGGTCCCGACCGGCGTTTTTGTTCACCCGGGGAGTGCGTCCAAAGTCGCCCGAAACCACGACCAAAGTCCGCTCCAACAGCCCCCGATCGTGCAGGTCTTGAAGCAATGCGGACAAGGCAGCATCTAGCTGAGGGAGCAGCTCCTTTTTCAAACGGCGGAAGTTCTGCCCGTGAGTGTCCCAAGTGGCGTTGGCATGGGGAGCCCAAGAGATCGTCACCACCCGGGTGCCGACTTCAATGAGCCGTCGGGCCAGAAGCACGCTTTGACCGTAAATGTTGCGCCCGTAGGCTTGGCGCACCTGAGGCGGTTCTTCCTGGATGCGAAACGCCTTTTGCACGCTCCCGGAGAGCAAAAGCTGCAAAGCCTGGTGCTGGAAAGCGGTCAATTCGCCCGAGGGGCCCAAGCGTTGGGCCAGACGGTCAATCCGCTGAAGAAGTTTTTCCCGCTGTTTGAGTCGCCGCGGGGAGATGTCTTCCAGCAGAGTCAGCTCGCGGATGGAGAAGTGTGGGTCGTTGGGATCTTTGAGCACCCAGAAGGGATCGTACTGCTTGCCCAAGAATCCGGCGAAGAACCCTGGCTGGGGCGGTCCTTTGGCCCCCTCGCGCGTTTGATAGGGCAAAGCCACATAGGGCAAGCTGTCCCCATGAGAAGGACGCAGTTTGGCCAGCACCGAGCCGGGGTTGGGATGATCCTCCGCACTGGCTCCCACGATCGTGTTCACATCCCCACGGTCGTGGCCAGTCAGAGCCGTGTAAACGGCCAAAGCATGAGCGTTATTGACCGAGTGGTGCATGGAGCGGATCAGGGTGCCGTGGTGCATCCATCGGGCGGTACGGGAGAGATGCTCGCAGATGTGGATTCCGGGAGCAGAGGTGGGGATAGGACGAAACTCTCCTCGGATGCCCTCCGGGGCGTGGGGTTTCATGTCCCAGGTGTCCAAGTGGCTGGGACCCCCGTTGAGAAAAATCACAATGCACCCTTGCAAAGTGCCAGCAGAGCCAGCCGCTTGAGCCTGAAAGAGCTGGGGCAGGCACACCCCTCCCAAGGCTAAAGTGCCCAACTGCAACACTCCCCGACGCGAAAGCCGCCCCGGGGGCGGAAACCATCGGCGAAACGCCTCCTGCCAGAAGTTCATGGTTCACCTTCCCTTGGGTTTTTGCCTTAGTGATTGTCGCCAATGGGGACACAGGAGGCAACACAATCTTGCAAGGCGAAACCCTCGGTCCCTAGGCACTGTGGTTGCTTCCAAACGGGCAAGCCCTCGGCCGCTTTAGCCGAGGGCACCAGGGACGAGCAAGGGCGCAGCGGTCGTTGGGCTTGCAGAGGACAGAGCACTATTGCTGAGAAGGAACTAGCCAGTCCAAAAGTCCCAATCGGGGCCATTGCCAACGCGGCAGGCTCAAGCCCAGGAAAGTGGAGGACTTTTGGGGTTCAGCAGTTGGGAGTTCTGGTCCGGCAGGAGTGCCTTCCACTACGACCCAACTCCGATCTGGAGCCGGCACCACCCACGGCACGAATGCCGAGGAAGACTGGGCCTTGGGCTCCGGAGGCTGGGGAGGCTGATCTTGGGGCTCGGGAATCGGTTCCATGCTCTCCTCAACCGTGCCGCATCGGTGGCATGCGTGATAGGGCATGTGGCAGCAGTGATGTTTGGGCCGGTGCAACCAACGCAGTGAGACCAAATCGTGCAGCTTGGACCAAAACTGATGCCAACATCCCGGACGGCAGGCCCGATGGGCACAGTATCCCTGCCACAACGACCATCCGCACCGCTGGCACCCACACCCCCAGACGCTCTCAGAGTTCATCATGATCGTGCCTTGGGCCACGGTGCCTTGGCCTTCCATCCAAGCGGCAGGCTCCATGATGACCACGGACTCTTGGGGACCCAGTGCACAGGCCACGCTGATCAAGCAAACGGCAGTCCACGACATGGCAGGAGTCTCCGTAGGAAAAGGGGTGACCCTCAGGGGGTTGGGCGTAAGAAGCCACTGTTAGGGCTACTCAAACATGCCCTCAGTGTTGACCCAGGCAAACACTTTTGTTGCAAAACAGCAACTTTTCTCCGTTTTGCCACAGGGGCTAATCCCTACAATCAATCCAAACCCTCCTTTTTGGGATTCCCAAGGAGCAGAGAGTGGAAACCAGAGCGATTTTTGCCTTCGGGCTGGTGGAACTGCTGGCTGCGGTGGGTTGGATGGCAGTAGGGCTGGCCCTGGCCCTGGCCCGAAGAAAACTTCAAGCCACCACCCTGATGGGTGCCTGGTGTTGGGCAGTGGTGGCTTGGGCCCTGGCTGGTGCAGCAGGGGGCATGCACCATTGGGCTTCTGGAAATCTTGGTGCTGGGTTGGTTCATTACGCTGCTGCTACGCTGGCCCTAGCTCCCGGTATCGCCGTCCTGGGAGCCCGAAGGCCTCATCATCGTACCTGGCACTGGGTAGTGCTCTCTTTGGTGGTGGTGCTGTGGATACCTCGGATTCAATGGGCATTGGGGGCTGGGGGCGAGGGGTTTTGGCTACCAGGGGTGTGGCAGGGATTTTGGGCAGCCCTGTTGGCCTTGCAGTGGCTCAACTACGCTCTGACCCGGCATGCCCTCGCGACCACTTTGGCCCTGGCCGGGCAAGTGCTATGGTGGTGGCCGTTTTTGGGCTATTGGGGTAGGTGGTTTCCCTTGGAGCTTGCCTGGGCGGCATGGTGGGGGACATGCTTGTGGGCAGCGGCGGTGGGAGTGGCTTGGGCCACCGCTTGCCGCCCCAGCGCGGTTTCCCATCCGTCCCCCTTGCCTCAGCGGCTTTTTGCCGATTTTCGGGCGTGGTTTGGCGACTTTTGGGCCAGGCGGCTGGCGTGGCAGTTTAATCTGGCTGCCCAGCGAAACGGTTGGCCGGTGCGCTTGGGTTGGGGAGGTTTTTACTGGGTGGAGGAGCCCCCAGCTCCCGGTTCCCAGGAGCTTGGACCTGTGCTGGAGTGCATGAAACAATTCCTGCGTCGGTTTGTTAGCCAATCCTGGATTCAGGAACGACTTTCCGCCTGGGGGGAGTGTGGATGAGCGCCACGAGCTTACCTGTGCCGCAGGAGGCTTCGCTGCTGGAGCGGCAGCGTCGGGCCCTGATGCGGCTTTTGGACCTCACAGGGCGTCTGGCCCGAAGTGTGCATCTGCCTCAAATCTTGCAGGAGATCACCCAACTGGCCCAAGAGGCTCTGGAGTGCGAGCGTGCCACTTTGTACCAGTATGACCCCAAGCGTCAGGAGCTTTTCAGTCGGGCCACCACCCGGTTGGAAGTTCGTGAGATTCGCCGACAACTCAGTCAAGGCATCTGCGGCTATGTGGCCCGAACCCGACAAACGGTCCATGTACCGGATGTGCGTCAGGACCCACGCTGGAGCGACGAAGTGGATCGCCAGACCGGGTTTCGCACGCGCAATGTGCTGGCCGCTCCGATCCTTTCCTCTCAAGGAGAGTTGTTGGGAGTGCTTCAAGTGTTGAACAAGCGCACCGGAGGGTTTGAACCGTTTGATGAGCAGTTGTTGGTTGCATTTTGCCAGCATGCAGCCACGGCTCTGGAACGAGCCCAAATGATCGAACAACTCCGCCGCCAGGAAGCCGTGCGAGCCTCGCTGGAGGTGGCCCGATCCATCCAACGCTCCTTCATGCCCAGCAGGGTTCCTCAGCCATCGGGTTACGAACTGACTCATTGGTGGTTTCCGCATCAACAAGTGGGCGGAGACTATCTGGACATTGTGCCCTTGGGGCCTGGAGAGCTTTTGCTGGTGATGGCGGATGTGAGTGGGCACGGGTTGGGACCGGCGCTTTTGATGGCTTCGGCTCGGGCCGCCCTGCACGCCTTGGTGGTGGAACATCAGGACCCGGCCGAATTGCTCACCCTGTTGAACCGCTCCCTGGCTCCCGATTTGCAACAAGGACGGTTCATCACGATGGCTTTGGTTCGGGTGGATGTGAAACGGCACCGGTTTTTGTGGGCCAACGCAGGCCACGGACCGGCTTTACACTATCGGGCTGCCGAGGATCGGTTCACCAGGCTTCAGGCTACAGGAGTTCCTTTGGGCGTGATGGAACAAGCCGCCTACGAATCCAGCTCCCAGCAGAGTTTGAATCCGGGCGACATTCTTCTTTTGTGCACCGACGGGATCGTAGAAGCCCAAGACTCGCAGGGTACCCCGTTTGGGCTCCAGGAACTGGAGGACCTGGTGCGCCGACGCGCTTCCCAAGGCTTGCAAGGGCTGGTCGGAACCATTGCCCAAAAAATGCGCCACTACTTCGTCAACGACCAGCCCCAGGACGATCTGACCGTGCTGGCTCTGCGGCGGAGGAGTTAGCCGAAGATGGCGGCTGCGAGGAGGCTACCTCAGCAGTTAAAGCCACCACGATCGGAGCGGTTTGATCTGAGCCTTTGATAAGCTCAATGTGGCGCACCATCTGCCCGGGACGCCGAGGACGAAGCACCACATACCGCACCTGCTGCTTGCGCACCAGAAACGCCAAGTGGGAGCCCGGCACATCCACCCGACGAATGTAATCAGCCATGTGCACTCCATTGAGCAACCGATGGTCCTCGGTGGTGCCGTCCTGATAGTGGAAGCGGACCACCAGGGAAACCGTTCCACGCTGGCCCAACGGATGCCCCCAACCGGCCACTCCGCCCAGCATGTGCAGGGCTTTCAAGGGCAGATTGCACGGCACTTGCACCCTGCGGGGCATTCGGGGCGGGAAAGTGCCCAAGGGACTGTACAACAAAACCACATTGGGCACCTGGTCTCCTTGAGGATCTACCAGTTCAAACGGCACCCCTTGAAACTCCACACGGCCCCAGTGCGGGAAGATCAACCGTTCGGCCTGGGCCTCGCGGCGATAAAACATCCCCACGGTGCTTACCGCCGTGGCCACCTGACGAATCGGGAGCGGGACATAACGCTGCGCTGTGGTGAGAAACTCCAGCAAATCGGCCATCTGCTGCCGGGAGAGGATTTTTTCAAACCCCTCGGGCATGAGCGACTTGGCCGAAGCGGCCAGTTGCTGGATGTCCTCTCGGGCCAGAGAGTAAACTTGACCCTGCTGATCCACCAGCCGAATGGCGGTTTGGGTTTCGCCGGCCAGCATCCCTTGGAGCACTTGGCCTTGGGTGGTCAACACGGTGTAGAGTCGGAAGTTGCCTTCCACACTTCGGCTGGGGTCCAGAATGTGCACCAGCAACTCCTGCTTGGGATGGACGGCCATGCCACTCAAATCCGGTCCGATGGCCTGACCTCGGCCGTGATGCGTGTGGCACTTGGCACAGTGTTTTTCAAACACTTTTTCTCCCCGTCGGGCATCCCCGCGCAGATGCACCACATCGGCCCATTGGGCCACCACCTTGGCACGATCCTCCCCTGCGGCTCTCAAGCTGCGCAGTATCTTTTGGGCTCGGGTGCGAATTTGCTCCTGGGGATGATGCAAAAGCATCTGGCGCTGTGGAAGCGTAAGCACCGCAGGGGAAACCCGCCCTTGTTCCATCGCTTCCAACAGCTTCCAGGTCCACCGGCTACGGCTCAGAAGAAGCTCCAAGGCTTGCTGTTGCACTTTGGGGGTCAGTTGGCCCAGACGATTCAGCACCCAAGTGGCAAGCTGAGGATGCCCACTGGCTTTGAGCTGCCGGAGCACGGCCAGGTTCCAATCCAGCGCGGCTTGTGGTGAGAGGGCGTCCAGGGCCGCTTGCACCGGAACCTGTTGCTCAGGGGCCAGCTTCAACGCCTGGACAAGGGCCTCTAGCCGCTGCTGGGCAGAGAGGTTTTCTTGCTGGAATCGGTCCACCAGTTGCTGAACCAGTCGGTCCACTTGGGCCTGAAGCACCTTCACCCCTGCTGCGGCAGCCAATCGGGCAAGCAAAAGCCTCTCGGAGTCCGAAGCTCTGTGGAACCACCGGACCAGATGTTGTTGGTCTTGGGGGCCAAGCTGAAGTCGCCTGGGCTGGGGCCAATGTTGGGCTAGAGCTTGCAGCACCAGGAGCCGGTTGTCTTGGGGAGCTTGGAAAGCCTGCTGGAGAACTCCGGCTACCTGGAAGCTATCGCCCGACCGGGCCAGGTGAACTGCCACCGGTTGGAGCACTTTTTGCAGTTCCGAAGGCCAAGAGTGGGGATGTTGCAAGGCCCACTTGAACAACTCCTGAGCGTTCACCGCTCCCAGCACCACGGATCCTTGTCGCAGGTTTTCATCCTGGAGATTTTCCTTGCGTTGAAGAAACTCCCACAGTGCCGCAGCCACCTTGGAATCCGGCGGGCAATCGCTCAGAGCCAACAGCGTCTCCAGTCGGACCCAAGGATGAGGGTCTTGAAGCATGCGTTTTTGCAGAAGGATGTGTCGTGTGCCAGGTCCAGGAGGCAGGCACTTGACCGCTCCTGCCCGAACTGGCCAGGCCGGATGCTCTAACAAAGCCCACACGGCCCGAAGCACCTCAGGCCGATTCTCCCCAACAACCCCTAATCCGTGCAGCGTCCACAAGGCATGAAGCACGCCTGCATTGTAGCCCACCGGGTCGGTGGTGCGGTCCTGGAGCATTTGCATCAGCAGGGGCACGGCTTCCCGGTGGTGGCCTTGCACCAGAAGGCGTTGGGCATGGAGTCGCCACAGGAGATTAGGATCGCGGAGCGTGCGTACCAACAGCTTTACCGAAGCTTCCCGCAGATCGCGTCGGGGGGCCGGAGGAGCCTGGTCCCATACCACCCGATATATCCGCCCATGACGCTTGTCCCGAAGCGGAGTCTCATAGGCGTTTCCCCGACCGGTCTTGAAGCCCACGGGAGTGGGATTGTGCTGGACGATGTAGTTGTACCAGTCGATGATCCAGAGGTGTCCATCCGGCCCCACTTCGGCGGCGATGGGAGCAGTCCATTCGTCGTAGCTGGCCAGGATGTTAAACGGGTTGGTGGTTCGCACTCGGGCACCTTCGCGCCACAGGACAAACGCTCCGACCAAGTGCCCGGTTGGTTCACACACAAAAGCCACGCGGTCCCAAAACACCTGGGGCCAACGCCGAGCGGTGTAAAGAGCATGGCCGCTGGCGGCTGTGTATCCGCCGTGAAAGTCCACTTGGCGCACGCGTGTGGTAAGGGGCTGAAAACGCCACGAATCAGCCGCCGGTGGCAGGGGAGCTACGCTCCACCCTCGCACCTTTTCAAAATAACGATTCACCAAGGTCAAATGGCCGCTAGGATTGCCGTTGGCCGTGGAGACGAACCACTGGCCCGACTCGCTCATCCCCAATCCCCAGGTGTTGTTGTTCGTGGACCGCAAAAACTCCAGCTCCACGGCAGGCTTGTTTTTCCCCAGCAGGCGGAACCGATAAACGCCCATGCGGAACTCCAACCGCTTTCCGCCCACCTGGCCCCGAAAACCACTGTAGCCCACTGTGCCCCAGTACCAGTTGTCCAGCCCGTAGCGCAAGTTGGACGGTCCCGCATGGGTGTCAAACATGCCCCAGCCATCCAAAAGCACCTCCATCCGGTCGGCCCGAAGGTCCCCATCCTCATCTCGCAACAACAAAGTCTTGCCTACCTGATGAACAATCACCCCTTGGCGAGCAAAGGCGATGGCCGTGGGAATGCTCAGCCCGGTGGCAAACACCGTGAACCGATCCATGCGTCCATCCCCGTCGGTGTCTTCGCACACTTTGATGCGGTCGTTTCCTTGTCCTGGGGGATGGGGTTGATTGGGATAGTCCACGCTCTCGCCTATCCAGAGTCTTCCGGCCTCGTCCCAGGCCATGCACAACGGCTTGATCACCTCCGGCTCGGCAGCCACCAGCTCCAGACGGAATCCCCACGGCAGAACCACATGTTTCATGGACTCCTCCGGGGACAGGGGCAATTGCATTTTGTCCCAACGGGCATCTCCCCGACGCCCGCCACCGGGACGATAGTAGGGGACCTGGGCTTTTTGGTACTTAAAGGGCTTGCGGTCTTTCCTTGGGGTTTGCATCCGAGGCACGGGAAACCCATGCACCTGCCGCACCACAGGCCAGGGGGCCGGAGACTCCTGAGCTACGAGGCTTTGCCCCCAGCCGAAGACTATCCATATCACCCACCATCTCCTGACGAACCCACCTTTGCTGGTTGCACCCAGGGTGTTCACGCCAAAGGCCTCCTTTGCTGAAACATTCGCTTGGTCCCTTGCTGTCCCAGCATAATGCCCCCGGGACGAAAGCCAACCCTGGCGTTGCAGATGCCTCATTTCGCCCACGGCTGCTCTTTCCACAGCTTGCCAAAGCGCAAGAACTTCCCAACCAACGCGAATAACAGAAAGAAAAACTTTGCGCTTTCAAGCCAAAAACTGCACTTGGCCAATAGAGCGAACGAAGCACAACCTTCGCAGAGCGCAAAAGAGATGCCCTTCACGGGCGGGGCAGGGACCCGCGAAGGGCTGGGACGGGGATATCCAGAGAGGGGCTGTCTTTCACTTGGTTCACCTGTATTTTATAACCATTCTTTCAAAAATTGCAACCCCCTAATAAGTGGTGTTTTGAAAATTTTTCAATCTCCAATGAGCACCTTTCCCGAAAACGCCACCAACACCAGCACAAACACCGTCACGCAAAGCACACCCAGGACTGCACTCATTTTTTCCGTAAGTTCCTTCAAAATAGACACTTGCGAAAAACAATCCGACCTCTTCTCCCTTTCATCAGCATGGCTCTTGGAGCACAGGGTGTCAAGCCCCAGTTCGGGTTGCCTGCAGGAGGCTTTTTCGAAAAAAAAAGTCTCCGACGGGGTTGTCCAGGGTTTTGGGCCAAGCTCCACGCCTGAACTTTCAGGCCAACGGCCAAGTAGTAGAGCGGCCACTGCAAAACGGAGCTGAAAAAGCCATTTCGGCAGCTTGACCTTGAACCCCAGTGCAGGGTTTATCATGCTCACGGTTGACTAGGTTCCCCAAGTGGAAGAAAAGGAGGTGCAGCCATGATCCGAAGGTTTGTCGCAGCGGTGTGTGTGGCAGCTTTGGTGACGGCCGGTGGAGCTGCCGCGGCCTTTTGGGCCAAGGACCCTGTGCGGTCGGATTGCCCAGGCAAGGTGCTCTGTCCGCTCACCGGAGAGGAAGTGTGCGTGGATCGCTGTCCCTTGCTTCGGCGCGAAGACTGCCCAGGACGAGTCGTTTGCCCTTTGACGGGCGAGGAGGTGTGTGTGGACCGCTGTCCTTTGCTTGCTGGCAACAGGACTTCCTGTTGTTCCGAAGCAAGTCGGCCGTAATCCCCAAGTGCAGCTCTCCACCCGGGGAGTGAGACAGCTTTGTGTGGCGATTAGAAGTCGGGCTTGAGAGCTTCTCCTGGAGTCAGCGACCGCAGGCAATACCTGCGGTTTTTTCTTGGCAATATTTGGCCCGAGCGAGCGAATGATCTTGTACCGGGAGCCGAAAATGCTCACATTGAGGGGGCTCCCCAACCTGGGGGAATAAACCCCCAAAAAAGTGAAACCCCAAAGCTGGTCTGTCGGTAAACTGAAGCGACTAGGGGTGAAGTGTTCATTGGTTTCCCAGTTCAAAGGAGTCGTGCCGTGAAAGTGATTCGCGCATTCCTGGCAGCGGCCCTGGCCGTGGTGATGGTGGCCCAAGCGGCTTGGGCCCAGCAGAAAATCAAACCCGTAGCTCTTCTTGTCACGCCCAGCTACGACGAACTGATCGCCGACTTGGACTACCTGGGCACTCTGGCCAATCAGCCCAATGTCGGACAGCAGCTTGAGGGCATGCTGGCCTTGTTTACTGGCGGAGCCGGACTGGCCGGTCTGGACAAAACCAAGCCAGCCGGTGCCGTGTTGGCCTTGCCACCAGGACAGTTCGCCATCGCCGGATTCGTCCCCGTCAAAGACCTCAAGCAACTGCTCACCTCCCTTCAGGCTTTGATTGGGGAAGCCAAAGAAAAGGAAAACGGCGTCTATGAGCTGACCGTTCAGGAGCAGACCATCTATGTCAAAGCCAAGGGGAATTGGGCCTGGGTGTCCAACAGCGTGGAAGTGCTGGACCAGATGCCCGACTCGCCCCAGGAGTGGATCGCCCCCTTGGCCAAAAAGTACGATCTGGCCCTCCAGGTGCGAGTCTCCAACATCCCAGAGTTCTGGCGACAGTTGGCCATCAGCTGGCTTCGGGAAGGATTCCGCCAAGCCCTGGAGGAACAGGAGAAAGAGCAAGACGACAAAGAAGACGATGGTGCCCAACTTCAGCAGTTACTCGGTTTGGAGTACTTGGCCGAGCTGATTGAATCGTTGGACACGATCACCCTGGGCCTTACCGTAGATCGCCAAAATCGGCTGGTGGCCCTGGAAGTGGATGTCCAAATGGACCCCCAGAGCGACCTAGGCAAAGTTTTCCAGGACTTCCGGCCTGGCAAAGAAACACTTGCCAGCTTTGCTCCTCAGGGGGCCATCGTGCGGGTGACTCTTTCGGCCCAGTTTGGACCTGCAGCGGTTAAATACTACCACTCCCAGATAGAGCAACTTGAGAAGATGCTGGCCGAGGTCAAAAAGGAGCTCCACCGTCACATAAAAAGAAAAAAAGGCGAGGAAGACGAGGAGCTAGCAGAGTTCTTTGCCGATCTGATAGACGACCTGGTGGAAATCGGAGAACAAACCCTGGAAGGGGGCGAAGTGGAAGCGGCCATCTCGATTGAAAACCACCAAGGCAAGCTTTTCGCCTGTGGGGCTTTCCGCTGTGGCCCTAGTGCCCAAAAGGCCGCCGAAGTCATTCGCAATCTCCTAAATCTGGCCCAAGAACGCGGCTTGCCCGTCCAGTTCAACGCCGCCAAAAAAGACGGAGTCACTTACCATCGCATCCCCTTGGGAGGAGCCGATGAGACTTTGAACCGCCTCTTTGGTGAGTCGGTGGCCTTGGTCGTGGGAACCGACAAGGAAACGGTGTACTTTGCCTTTGGGGACGGAGCCATGAAGGAACTTCAACAACGGGTGGCCTCCAGCCGCAATCAGCTTCCGAAGGAAGCCGAACACTACTTCACTCTGGTCGTCTCCACCCGGCCCTTGCTGGAACTGCTCCAAAAGCAGTTGCCCGAAAACGAAACTGTGGCCCAACTGGCACAAATCCTCCCACCGGGCAACAAAGACCAGGTTCGCATCGTGAGTGATTTGGAAGGCTCCCGGGAAACGACCCGAATTGAAGTTGACGAAGCCGTGCTGAAAGTCATCATCCAGGCAGTGATGAGGGCTTTCCAAGGCTTGGGTCAGCCGGAACTCCAGGAAGCCGCCCCGCCACAGTTCTAAGTGGCTGCGTCCAAGCCTTCTGCAAAGCCGGTGTGAAGCGTTGTCGGGCTTCCCCTTCAGGGAAGCCCGATCTTATGCGCCAAGCGGGGTGCTTTCCTCTAACTGTTTCGGGATTGAGGACCTTCGGACCAAGGATGATTGGATGCTGGGGGTGGGGAATTGGTCAGGGCTTTTCGGCCGAAGGGGTTTCCTGATTCCACTGTTGGGTGGCATGCGCGGCGGCTTGTTGGGCCAGTTGGGCCTGGCCAGCGGCTTCGTACAAAAAGCGACTAGGCACACAGGGCTTTTTTCGGCCCCGATACGGCCGGTGACGACAATAGCTGAGGGTGAGCACATCCTGGGCTCGGGTGATGCCCACATAAAACAACCGTCGCTCCTCCTCCACCGCCGCTTGACCTTCGGCAATGCTGTGGCGATGCGGCAACAGACCTTCTTCCACTCCTACCAAATAGACCCGGGAAAACTCCAATCCCTTGGCCCCATGCAGGGTGATCAACACCACTTCGTCGGGAGAGAAGTTTTGTCCAGGCTTGGCAAAGGTGCGGTCTTCCACGGCCATCTGATCCAGAAAGCGTCGCAAGGAGGGCCGAGGCTCTTGGGCTTCGTAGGCTGCGGCAGTTTCCAGCAGCCCTTGTACGGCCATCTGGCGGCCTTGCTGTTCCTCGGGAGTACGGCTGACTCGGGCAATTTCTTGCTCGTACTGCACAGTGTCCACTATCCAGGAGAGCACTTGGCTGGGCTTTCGTCGGCGTGCCCGAGCCTGAAGTGCTTCCACCCACCGGACAAACTCTCCCAGAGCCTTTTGAGTTCTGGGCGGAAGTTGGGCCAGGAGTTGGGAGTCGGTCATCACCGACCAGATGCGTCGGTTCTGCTGAACCGACTGCTCCAGAAGCCATTCTACGCTTTGGGTCCCAATGCCCCGAGGCGGAACATTGATCACCCGCAGCAAAGCCACATCGTTCACCGGCGGCAGGGCCAGTTGCAAAAAAGCCATCAGGTCCCGAACCTCCTTGCGATCAAAAAACGAGGTGCTGCCCACCACCGTGTAGGACAACCCCAACTGGCGTAGTTGGGCCTCAAAGGGCCGAATTTGATCGTTCGTGCGAAACAGGATGGCAAAGTCCCCCGGGCGGGCCTGACGGCTGCGCACGGCAGCCGCAATTTGGGAGACGATGGCTTGGGCTTCTTCTTCCGGGTCGGCAAAGGCCACGATCCTAGGGCGAGGACCTGAGCCTCGGGCAGAACGCAGTTGCTTGGCATGCCGATGGCGATTAAACCCAATGACCCGATTGGCCAGATCCAAAATCGGCTGCGTGCTGCGATAGTTTTCTTCCAGACGGATGATTCGGGCTTGGGGCCAGTCGCGCTGAAATTGCAAGATGTGCTCTACCCGGGCTCCTCGCCAGCGATAGATGGACTGGTCGTCGTCTCCCACGGCACAAAGATTGCAATGCCCCTGGGCCAAAAGCCGGATGATGCGATACTGCGGCGGATTGGTGTCCTGGTATTCGTCAATCAGGATGTGCTCGAAGCGATTCCTCTCTTGCTGAAGTACCGCCGGGTGCTCGTCAAACAGCTTGAGCACCAGCAACAACAAGTCGTCAAAGTCCACGGCACCCGCCAGGCGGAGGGCTTGCTGGTAGCGGCGGTAAACCACCGCGGCCAGTTCCGTCCGAGGATCACTTGCCCGAGCGGAGGCGTCCTGGGGCCATAGCCCTTGGGCCTTCCAGGTGCTGAACCACGCTGCCAGATCGGCCGGACGGAAGCTGGGCCCTGAAGTCACCACTTCGCGCAACACCGTGCGTATCACACTCAACTGATCCGAACGATCGTAAACGACAAAGTGCTTCGGATAACCCAAGTGCTGAGCATGACGGCGCAGAATGTCCAGACACAGGGAGTGAAAAGTGCCGACCACCGGGCCTTGATCCTTGGGTAAGCGGAGCAGTCGGCGTACTCGGGCCAACATCTCTCCGGCGGCTTTTCGGGTGAAGGTCACAGCCAGGATGCGTCGCGGAGGAACCCGGTGAGCAATCAAGTTAGCCACACGGTAGGTGACCACTCGGGTTTTGCCGGTGCCGGCTCCGGCCAGCACCAGCAGCGGTCCACTGAGCACCCCGACCGCTTCACGCTGTTGGGGGTTGAGCTGGTTCCAAGGTATCTGGCACAGGGTGGATTTTGCTTGCACGGTTGGAAAACCATTCTAGAAGGCAACACGACAAGGGGGTCTTTTACCACCGGGAGCGGAAGCGTACAATCCCCCAACAAGTTCCTCCCTTTTCCGCCAAGGCAAAGCTGCAGCCGTGTCGGAACAAGGTTTGGTACATCGTTTGGACAACGGGTTGGTCTTGCTGGGGGAGGAGATGCCCCAGTTGGGCTCGGTGGCTTGTGCGTTCTGGCTTCCGGCCGGATGCCAGTACGACTCTCCCGACCGATTGGGCACTGCTGAGCTGACCTGTGAGTTGGTTTTCCGAGGAGCGGGTTCGCGCGATAGCCAGCAGCTCATCACTGCCCTGGATGCTCTGGGGGCTCAGTATGGCGAGTCGGTCGGCACCGCAGGCACTCAGTGGGGAGTGTCCATGCTGACCCAAGTGCTGCCCGAAGTGGTGGCCATCTACGCCGACATCCTCCGCCGTCCCTGGCTGCCTGAGGAAAAACTGGAACAAGCCCGAGAAGTCGTCCTTCAGGAACTCCGCGCCGTGGAAGACGATCCGGCCCAAAAGGTCTTTGAAGAACTCAAGCGAATCTACTACCCGGAGCCCTTGGGCCGACCGGTCTATGGCACCTTGGAAAGCGTTCCGAGGATCACTTTGGAAGATGTTCGGGCATTTTATCAACGGCATTATCAGCCCCAGGGGGCCATTTTCAGCATAGCCGGACGATTTGATTGGGCCCAGGTGTGCCAGTTGTTTGAGCAGCACTTCGCTTCCTGGGAACCTACATCCCCGTCTCAGGTCGCGGTTCAGCCTCGGCAGCAAAACTACTGCCATTTGACCGTGCAATCGCATCAGACGCACATTGCTGTGGCTTTGCCGACCGTGCCGTATCGAGACGACGGATATTTTGCGGCAGCGGCTGCGGCGAATGTGCTGGGCCGAGGAATGAGTTCCCGGCTGTTCACCCAAGTGCGCGAACGGCGAGGGCTTTGCTATGCCGTTTGGGCCACCTATCACACCCTCCGCGACCACGCCGCCGTGCTCTGCTATGCCGGAACCACCGCTGCTCGCGCCCAACAGACCCTGGATGCCATGCTGGAAGAAATCCAACGACTCAACCAAGGAATCACTGCCGAGGAGCTTCAGCGGGTCAAAGCCCAAGTGAAAAGCCGCTTGGTGATGCAACAGGAATCCAGCGGTTCTCGGGCGGCGGCGTTGGTGGGCGACTATTATCACCTGGGCCGCGTGCGCCCTTTGGAAGAAGTGGCCCAACGCATGGACCTACTCACCCTGGAAGAAGTCAACCAGCACTTGCAACGCTTCCCATTGCAGCCCCAAGCGGTGGTCACTTTGGGTCCCGAGCCTTTGGAGGTCAACCTTGCAGTTCCATAAGGCCCAACTGTCCAACGGACTGACCGTGTTAGGGGAGGTGAATCCTCGGGCCTACACCACGGCCGTAGGCTTTTTCGTGCGCACAGGCTCCCGGGACGAAGAGCCTGGAGAGTGGGGATTGAGCCACTTTCTGGAACACATGGTCTTCAAAGGAAGCACGCGCCGAAATGCCGACCAGGTCAACCGCGAATTTGACGCCATGGGTGCCCTGAACAACGCCTACACTTCCAAGGAGAGCACGGTGTTTTGGGCCGTGGTGCTCCCGGAGCTGGTCGACCGGGTCACTGAGCTTTTGGCCGATATTCTGCGACCGGCTTTGCGTGATGAGGATTTCCACACCGAACGCCAGGTCATCCTGGAAGAAATCCGCATGTACCTGGACCAACCTCCTTTTGGAGCCGACGAGGAGTGTGAGGAGCTTCACTTCGGAGGGCATCCGCTGGCCCATCGTGTCCTGGGCACCCAGCAGTCCATCGGCTCCATGACCCCGGAGCAGATGCGCAGCTACTTCCAGCGGCGCTATGTGGCCGGAAACATCGTGGCTGTGGTGGCCGGACGGGTGGACTTTGATCACTGGGTCAAGCAACTGGAACGCTGGTGCGGCTCTTGGCCCTCGGGAGAAGCTCCCCGAAGCACTCCCCCGGCCCAAAGACACTTCGGATTCCATGTCCGCTGCAAACCCCAGGCCACGCAGCAATATGTAGTTCAACTGGCTCCTGCTCCGGGCTGTGAGCATCCGTTGCGTTGGGCTGCCGAACTGACCAGCATTATCCTGGGCGACAGCGTGGGAAGCCGACTCTACTGGGCACTGGTGGAACCTGGCCTGGCCGAGCACTGCTCGTTGCATTATGTGGACTATCAGGGCGAAGGCGTGTTCTGGACCACCATGAGCTGCGCTCCCGAAAAAGTGGAGCAAAACCTGGACATCCTCGAACAAGTCTATGCCCAAGCCATGGCCCAAGCAGTTCTGGAGGAGGAGTTGCAACGGGCCAAAGTGAAGACCAAAGCCCGACTCGTCCTGGCAGCCGAAAGACCTCGCCAGCGATTGTTTGCCGTGGGCGGAAACTGGCTGGCCCTGAGGCGCTACGAATCCTTGCAAGATGAGCTGCAAAAAGTTGACGAGGTGAGTGTGCAACAGGTGGTCCAGGTGCTGGAACAGTTCCGCTTGGACCAGAACACCTGTGTGACCGTAGGTCCTCGCCAACAGGTGCGAGGCACCCAGGCCACGGAGCCTACAACGGCCACTTAAACTGCAACTTCGCCAATCGCGTGAAGTGTGGCAGTGCCGGAAAGTGGTGGCAGCTCTTCTGCTCCGAAGCAAATCAGGCCAAACGAGGGCAAGCCGTTTTATTGGCAATGGGCCGGCTTGCAAACCTTCTTATCGTCAGTCCTTTCTTCGTCCTCTCTGGTCAGAGTTTTGCGTCGGCTCTTATAATGAACGCCCTATTGAACAGGTGCTCTGCAGAAACGCCCGATCTGGTGAGGAGAGACTATGAGCGATCAAGTGGAAAAGGTGGTCATCATTGGCAGTGGTCCGGCCGGGTGGACGGCAGCTATTTATGCAGCCCGAGCCAACTTGGACCCCTTGGTGTTTGAAGGAGCGGTGACTCCCGAAAACCAGCAAAAAGGAACTCTTCCCTTGGGCCAGTTGGCCTTGACCACCGAAGTGGAAAACTATCCCAGTTGGCCTTTTGCCGACACAGAGGCTCTGGTGGGTTTGTTGCGATCTGCCTTGCCACCGGAGCGGTTTGCCAATGTGGAGCACTTGAGCACATCAGGGCCTGAGCGTCGGAGCATTTTTGGGCCGGAGCTGATGGAGCTGATGCGTCAGCAGGCCATGAACTTTGGAGCTCGGGTCATCACCGACGATGTGGTGCGAGTGGACTTCCGTGTGCATCCGTTTCGGCTTTGGTCCTTGGGCGGGAAAGAAGTGCAAGCCCTGAGCGTGATTGTGGCCACGGGGGCTCGGGCCAACTACCTGGGACTGGAAAGCGAGGAACGGTTCAAAAACCGAGGGGTTTCGGCCTGCGCAGTGTGCGATGGCGCGTTGCCTCGGTTTCGCAACCAGCCCCTGGTGGTCGTCGGAGGTGGCGACAGTGCGATGGAAGAAGCTTCCTACCTGACCAAGTTCGCCAGCAAAGTTTATATCGTCCATCGCCGCGACAAGTTCCGCGCCAGCAAAATCATGCAACAACGCGTGCTGGAAAATCCCAAAATTGAAGTCAAATGGAACCGTGTGGTGGAAGAAGTGCTGGGCAACGATGAGCAAGGCGTAACCGGCGTGCGGCTCCGCAGCACAGTGGACGACACACGCGAAGAACTCCAAGTGGCCGGAATGTTTCTGGCCATCGGACACACGCCCAACACCGCTTTCCTGGAAGGTCAACTGGAGCTGACCGACAAGGGCTACATCCGCTGGACCCAGCCGTTTCGTACCTGCACCAGCGTAGAGGGCGTGTTTGCCGCAGGGGATGTGGCCGACGATTACTATCGTCAGGCCGTCACCGCCGCTGGCACAGGCTGCATGGCCGCCCTGGACGCCGAGCGGTGGCTGGCTGCCAAAGGGCTGCTTTAAGTGGGGAATCGTCCAATTGCTTCGTGGCAGAGCCCACCGCAAATGCTCCTGTTCAAAAAGGAGTTTTTACCGGCGATTCGCCAAGGGCGCAAGCGTCAGACGATTCGCTTGTGGCCCTATCGGCGCATGCGCCCAGGGCAGCGAAGTTACATCCCGGGCGTGGGCCCTATCCGCATCGTTGCCGTAGAGCCGATCCGTTTAGAGGAGCTGACCGAGGAGGACGCTCGGGCGGACGGGTTCGAATCCCTGGAGCAATTGCATCAGGCGCTGCGGCGAATCTATGCCCAAGCCGACTCGGGCAAAAACTACCAACCCTATCGTGTCCGCTTTGAGCTTCTCTTTTCTCCTGCTGCAGAAAATTACCCTCAAACTTCCTCAGGACAAAACTCTCCCTCCGCTTAGCCAAAGACCAAGTATGGAGAACGGGTCATGAGTGTGCGTTTTGCGCATGTGAACATTGTGGCTCGGGACTGGCAGCGCTTGGCTCAGTTTTACAAGGATGTGTTCGGGTGCCAGGAGGTTCCGCCGGCTCGAGACCATCATGGGGCCTGGGTAGAGCGCCTGACCGGTGTGCCGGGTGCCCGAATCCAAGGAATCCACTTGCGTCTGCCCGGCTGGAACGGCCAAGGGCCCACGCTGGAAATCTTCCCATATCAACCCCCTGGCCCTCAACCGCCCAAAAGCATCCACCAGTTGGGAATGGCCCACTTGGCTTTCGTCGTCCCAGACCTGGAGCAGTTCCGCCAAAAAATGCTTCAACACGGTGGAGGGCAATTGGGCACAGTGGAACAAATCCGCATCCCTCAATGGGGCACGCTCACCCTGGTCTATATGACCGATCCGGAAGGAAACATCGTGGAGTTGCAGCAGTGGGAATAAAAAGGGATGGAGACTTGGAGGAACGAGGGGCGCTGTGGTTAGGGTGCCGCTCTATTGTTCAAGTCCCAGCAGCCGTGCCGGTCGGAGCTAAAGCGGCCTCTGGAAGTATGCGCGTGTTCTTGCTTGGGGCGCGTGGGTGCAAGTGGACGGACGCGTGATCCTCACCTCCGGTCCTTCCATCCTCTCGATCCTTCATTCCAATACCCAGAACCCAAGACCTTCGTGCCACCTCTCAAACTTTGGCTGGTTTTTTGGAACCAAGCGAACGAGACTTTGCCGGGGCTTTCAAACGATGGAGTCGGTGCAGGGCTTCGGCTACCGCGGACCAGTCTCCTTGCTCCAGGGCAGCAGCCAGCTTTTCAAACCACGGAAACTGAGGAACCGCAGCAGAGGAGCAAGAGGGCTCTTGGTCCAGATTCACCACAGTGGCTTGCAAGCGGCGCTGCAGGCGAACTCCAGGCCAGGGAAGCCGGGACCATACCATCAACCCAAACTGCCGCTGCATGCTTGGCACCAACCCTGTGGTCAGACTCACCTGAGGACGCAAGCCCCTAGGAACACAGGTCCAAAGAGCTTGGGCCAGCGGCCACGATTCCACCTGATTGCACAGCACCACCACCGGCTCTGACAGCATCAGTCGGGCCAGCACGCCAGGAAGCCATCGGGAAGGGGCCAAAAAGCGCAACAGCTCCAGACTCGGAAGGTCCAACATACAAGGCTCCCAACCAACCTGAAGCACCGGAAGCTGTGACGGCAAGGGATGTTGAGGATTCAGCGGATAACAGCCACAAACAGCTTCAAACAAAGCAAACGGATCACTTCCCAAGCGCTTGAAAGGCTCTTGCATCACGATCAGGAATCGGGTCCAAGTGAGAGGCCCTCGCCGTTGCGGGTCGTTGCCTGCGTAAGTGCTCCAAGCAGTGATGGCCCAGGGGGGATGGAAATACAGGCTCAGGACCTGTCCCCCGGGGGGAGGCTCCACCAGAGCGTTTTGCGAGGGAGCCCAACGTACCAAGCTCCGACGCACCTGAGAATCCAGCCCAGGACTGAAACCCAAGAGTTGATACCCTCGGCCTTGTTGAGCATCGGTTGCCGAAAAGACCGCTTGATGCACAGTCACAGTTTCGGCGCTGGAAGGTTGGGTGTTTGGCATGATTTTTCTGGAGGAAGTAGGTGGCGGTCGGCTCTTATCCCAACTTGCGCCCATAAAGCTGCCGCAGCAGCCACAAGAACGGATCTACCAGCCCTCGGGGTTCTACCCGAAGCGGCACGGCTACCTCCTCTGCGTAGGCGTTTCGGCCCACCACACACGCTCCAACCACACTGGCAGCAAAGAAGTGATGTTTGCGAAACCACTGGCGGCACAGTCGCACCAGTCCTGAGGCGTGTTGTTGGGCAAACTGTGTGGGATTTTCAAAGGCCCAATCGCATTGATCGGCTTTGCTCAGCACGATGGCCACGGGGCGAGCGGGCCAACCGCGACGCAAGTCCCGATCCACCTCCACCAAGTAAGAAAGCAGCTTCATAGTGAAGTGGTCCTGCTGAGCGCTTCCGCCAAACAGGTCTGCGGCATCAATAAACACCAGCGCCGCGGCGCATCGCCGCAAAAACTCGCCGATGATTTGGTAGGTATGGGGGTGTTCCACTTCTTCCAGCAAGGCTTCCCCGGCCAGGTCGGGCATGATCAGTTCCAAGGGTTTGCTGCGGCGTCGGCAGCGGATCTGGCAGTGAACCCAATTCCACCGGTCCGGCTCGCTGGGAGTTTTTTCGGGAAAGCGGCCTTGTTGCAGTGCGGCAATGGTGGATTGCTGCAAATTGACGGAGAAGGCTCCTCGGACGAGAACCTGAAGCCGTTCCTCTTGCCGGGAAAGCATGTCCATCAGAGTGCCCAAATACACCGTCTTGCCCACTCCTGCAGCTCCAATGGCGGCCACCAGTCGGGGAGGGTTTTTCTGGTTGGCGGCCTGATGGGCCAGAGCCAACGGGGCCTGACACTGGCTGCAAAACTCGTCGGTGTGCTTGTTGGGATGTTGGCAAATATAGCACGGTACGGCGTTGATGTAGGAAGCCAGCCGTAGCGATTCCAGCTCTACCGTTCCGGGCCGGGTCATACTTTCACCCTCCCTTGCTCAGCGCAGGCAGGCTCCGGCGCGTCCTGGTCCACCAAGGCCGCTGGCACCACGCACCGGAAGCCGATATTGTGCTTGCGTTCCAGGGGTGGTTGGCCGCTTTGGAACTGCGCGGTGGCTTGGTTTTCAAAGTAGGTATCAAACGCTCCCCCGCGGATGGCCTTCAACACCGGCAAGCTGTCCGGTTCCAGCTCTGGGGGGACAAAGTCGTCCAGGGTCCATTGCCAAACATTGCCGATGAGGTGAAAAAGTCCTTTGCCCGGAGGGCCGTTTTCCAACGCTTGGGCTTCCATAGGGCCTCGTCGTTCGGGAGTCCACAGACATGCCCGATCCCGGCGGAATGCATCTCCCCAAGGATAGCGTCTTTGATGCAAAGTGGCTGGCCCCACTGCCACCGGACACGAAGCGGCAAACTCCCACTCAGTCCCAGTGGGCAATTGCTTGCCCGCCCATCGGGCATAGGCCAAGGCTTCGTACCAATTGACTCCCACCACGGGCAGGTTTTCGGTTCCAGGGAGGAAACGACCATTGCGCCAGAATCGGGGGCCGGGAGCTCCCGTGGAGTCCACAAAATCCGGCACCAAGGCAGCGATCTTGGGGTCCCAAAGCGAGAGGTCTTCGTACCCTCCAGAGTGCACAAAGTGCCAGTATTCCTGGTTGGTCACCGTCCAGCGGTCCAGATAAAACGCTCCTACACGGTGCCAATGCAAAAGCTCCTCGGAGGGTTCGTCTTCGGTTTCGGGAGGCAGGACGATGTTGCCGCACTGGCCGGGCACAAGCACGCCAGGGCCCAGTCGGGTCATGCGTCGGCGAAGCGATTGCCGGGCCTTTTGGAGCACTTCCGGAGGAACTTCGGAGCGGAGCTTGGGATGAAGCAAAACAGCCGCCCGACCTTGGTCAATCATCTGCAACAAGAACTGCAGTTCTTCATCAGCAGGTT